>JAFGPU010000504.1 GCA_016936035.1 Acidimicrobiales bacterium | reverse complement strand
CGGGCCATGCTGAGCCCGCGCAGCTTCGCCCGGCGGTTCCGGGCCGCCACCGGCACCACGCCCATGCAGTGGTTGCTCCGCCAGCGGGTCCTCCACGCTCAGCGGCTGCTCGAGACCAGCGACCTGCCGGTCGAGCGGGTGGCGGAGCGGTGCGGCTTCGGCACGGCCACGGCGCTGCGGGTGCACTTCCGGCGGTTCGTCGGCACGACACCCATGGCCTACCGGCGCACGTTCGGGGCCGACGCCGAGGTCGTGGCCCTGCACACCGACGACCGCGCCGTCCCCCGTCCACCCGGCGACGAGGTGGCGAGCTGACGACCTCACCCGCCGGAGCGTGAGAAACCGGCGATGGCGGAACATCCACGCTCGCTACCGTGTTCGTGAAAGTGTTCACGAAGTTCGCACGAACGCCCGGAGGTGACGCATGGGAGTCCGACCGCACGTCGTCGTCGTCGGGGGCGGGTTCGGCGGGCTGGCGGTCGCCCGCGGCCTCGACAAGCAGCCGGTCGAGGTCACCGTCATCGACCGGCAGAACTTCACCACCTTCCAGCCGTTGCTCTACCAGGTCGCCACCTCGGGCCTGAACGCCGCCGACGTGGCCCACCCCATCCGAGGGCTGTTCCACCGCCAGCGCAACCTGCGGGTGCAGCGGGGCGAGGTGACGGCGATCGACTGGGACCGGCGCGCCGTCCGGCTGGCGGACGAGCGCGAGGTCCCCTTCGACCACCTGGTCCTTGCCGTCGGCGCCGTGGCGACCTACTTCGGCGTGCCCGGCGCCGACGAGCACGCCACGCCGCTGTACACGCTCGACGACGCCGTGCAGGTGCGCAACCACGTGCTCGAGCGGTTCGAGGCGGCCGACGCCGACCCCGGCCTGGTCGACGAGGGCGAGCTCAACTTCGTGGTGGTGGGCGGCGGTCCGACCGGGGTCGAGACCGCCGGCGCCCTGGCCGAGCTGTTCAGCGTCGTGTTCCGGCGCGACTACCCGACGTTGGGTGTCGGCCGGGCCCGGGTGGTGCTCGTCGAGGCGCAGGATGCGCTGCTCGGGCCGTTCCACCCGTCGTCGCAGCAGGCTGCGCTCGACACGCTGCGCGCCCGCCAGGTCGAGGTCCGACTGGACGAGATGGTGGCCGAGGTGACGCCCGACCACGTGCGCTTCGCCTCGGGCGAGGAACTGCCGACGCGCACCGTCATCTGGGCGGCCGGGGTCAGGGCCCACCCCCTCGCCGCCGCGCTGGGGCTGCCCACCGCCCGGGGCGGGCGCGTCGAGGTGGGCGACGACCTCCGCGTGGCCGGCCACGACCGGGTCTGGGCGGTCGGCGACGTGGCCGCACCGCGCGACCACCGGGGCGGCGGCCCGCTGCCCCAGCTGGCGCCGGTGGCGATGCAGTCGGGCGGCCATGTCGCCCGCCAGATCAGGCGCCTGCTCGAGGGTCGGCCCACCCAGCCGTTCCGGTTCCACGACCGGGGCACGATGGCCACCATCGGCCGCCGCTCGGCGGTGGCCGAGCTGCCCGGGCGGGTCCGCCTCAGCGGCACGCCCGCCTGGTTCGCCTGGCTGGGGCTGCACCTGCTCTACGTGGCCGGCCTGCGCAACCGCCTGTCGGTGCTGCTGAACTGGTTCTGGGCCTACGTCACCTGGGACCGGGGGCCCCGCATCATCTTCGGCGGTGGCAGCGACGGCGGCGAGCGCCCCGCCCCGCCCTGACGGGGTGTCAGGTATCGTCGGCTGATGGTCGAGCAGAGCACCGTCAACGCCACGATCGACGCCTACATGGCGGCCTACTCGGCAGCCGACCGGGCGGCCTGGCTCGCCTGCTTCGCAGACGACGCCTGGATCGAGGACCCCGTCGGCACGCCCCGTCGCGAGGGGCTCGACGCCATCGCCGCGTTCTGGGACGAGACGCACGGCCTGTCCGACTCGGTCGAGCTGCGGCCGTTGGGCCTGCGGGTCGTCATCGGCCACGAGGCCACCTTCACCATGCAGGCCCGGCCGAGCATGGGCGGCCAGACCTACGCCCTCGACATCATCGACCACATGACCTTCGACGAGGCGGGCAGGATCCGCACGATGCGGGCGTTCTTCGACCCCTCGACCCTGCGTCCGGCCGGCGACTGACCGGTCGGGTCAGGCCCGACCCAGCACCCGGTCGACCGTGATCTCGATGGCGACGCGATCGGCCCGCTCGCCCGGCTGGCGGTAGCGCCGCGCGTAGCGACGCACCGCCTCGGCGACTCGCGCGGGGTCGTCGGTCACCGTGGCCGGGCCCTCGAACGACAGCCACCGGCCGCCGTCGACCTGGCACACGACCGCCCGGCTGCCGGGCGCCGCCCGCAGGTTCCGCACCTTGCGCGAGGGGGCGAAGGTGATGATGCGCACCAGCCCGGCGTCGGCGTCCCAGGTGAACCCCACCGGGACGACGTGGGGGCTGCCGTCCGGGCGCAGCGTCGTCAGGCTGGCCAGGTGCCGCTCGGCGACGAAGGCGGACACCTCGGGGGGCAGGGCGGCGGGGTCGAAAGCCATGCGCGCCAGTGTGCCCCGCCGCGATGACCGCCCGGCTGCGGTCGTGGGCGGAGGGGGCCGGCGGTCACCGGTCGGCGATGGCGGACAGGATGCGTCGGCGCCCCGCCCAGACGGCGGGCACGACGGCGGCGGCCAGCGTGAGCACACCGGTCAGGGCCGTGAACGCGAGCAGCTGCGTCACCGGCAGGGCGAAGGCGCTGAAGCCCTCGTCGGCCAGCATCCGCACCAGCACCCAGCCGAAGAGCACCCCGACCGCCAGCGCCACCACCAGGCCGAACGACGCGATGAGCAGCGCCTCCCACCGGATGGTCGCCCGCACCTGCCCCCGGCTGGCGCCCACCGCCCGGGTGAGGCCGATCTCGCGCGTGCGCTCGACGACCGACAGCACGAGCGTGTTCACGATGCCGATCATGGCGATGACGATCGTCAGCGCCAGCAGCGCGTTCACGAGCACGAGGATGATGTCGTACTGCGCCTTCACGCTGGCCTTGAACTCGCCGACGTCCTGGACCTCGGCCGAGGGGAATGTCGCCACGAGAGGTTCGAGCACCGCCTCGGCCCGCTCGACCGACACGCCCTCCGCCAGGCGGATCCAGATCTGCATGTCGCCGGCGGCGGGCAGGTTCAGGTCGAAGGCCTCGGTGCCCAGCACGTAGGCGCCGGTCAGGTCCTTGCTGTCGAACAGCACGGCGACGGTGAGCTCGACCGGACCGGCCTCGCCGAACACCGCAGTGACCCGGTCGCCGACCCGCCACCCGTGCGCGTCGGCGGTCTTGCCGAAGATGCCGATGCCGTCGTGGTCGAGGTCGGCGACGTCGCCGGCCGTGACGTCGACGTCGAACAGGTCGAACGCGGTCTCGGGATCGACGCCGCCCACGGCCACCGACCGACCGGCGATCTGGGCGAAGCCGAAGCGCACGCCGCTGGCCGCGTCGACCTCGGGCAGCGCGTTCACCTCATGGGCCACGAGACCCGGCAGGCCGCCCCCCGTGTAGCCGGTGCCGCTGTCGATGACCACGTCGCCGCTGAACCGGTTGTCGACGGTGTCGTCGAGCGAGGCGCGCAGGGAGGCGTTGACGACCAGGAACAACGACACGATGCCGAGCCCGATCATCAACGCGGCTGCGGTCGACGCGGTGCGCCGAGGGTTGCGGGCCGCGTTCTGCTGGGCGAGCCGTCCCACGATGCCCCGCAGCCGGGGGAGCGGGCGCCCCAGGCCGAGGGAGGCGGGCCGGGCCAGCACCGGACCGAGCACGATCGTGCCGACGAACAGCCCTCCCATGCCGAGACCCGAGACGCGCAACGGCGACAGGTCGCGCACCTCGATCCGGGCGATGCCGGCGCCGAGCAGCCCGGCGCCGGCGACCGCGAGCGATCCGCCCAGCAGCAGCCGCCCGATCGACCGGCTGCTGGTGTCGATGGCGACGTCGCGCAGGGCGGCCACCGGGGGCACCTTGGACGCCCGCGCCGCGGGCACGAACGCCGAGGTCACCGTGACGACGACGCCGACCGCGAGGGCGATGCCGAACGACCGGGGCTCGACCACCGCCGACGAGCCGGGCACGAACGCGCCCGCGAGTCCGGCCGACAGCGCGACCCCGAGCACGTAGCCCACCACCGAGGCGAGCACGCCCACCGCCAGCGACTCGACGACGACCGTCGTCAACACCTGGGCGCGGCTGGCGCCGATGGCCCGCAGCAGGGCCACCTGCCGCTGTCGCTGCGCCACGATGAACGAGAAGCTCGTGTAGATCACGAAGGTGCCCACCAGCACCGAGATGAGGGCGAACACGAGCAGGAAGGTGCGGACGCCGTCGAAGGTCTCCTGCGCCGTCGCCTGCGACTCGGCGATCAGTTCCTCTCCGGTGACCACGTCGAGGTCGGTGCCCGCAAGCTCCGACCGCACGGTGTCGCGCACCGCCACCGGCGACGCGCCGTCCTCGGCGACGATGGCGATGGTGTCGACCTGGCCGGGCATCGCCAGCATCGCCTGGGCGGTGGCGTTGTCGAACAGGGTGATGGCGGCGCCGGCCGGGCTGTCGGTCGAGCCGAAGCGGGCGATGCCCACCAGCGTGGCCTCGCGCACGCCCGACGCCGTCTGGACGGTGGCCGTGTCGCCCACCCGGTAGCCGGTCTGGTCGGCCGTGCGCTTGTCGAACACGATCTCGTCGGGCCCCGACGGCGCCCGGCCCTCGACCAGTTCGAAGGGGTTGAGCTCGTCGACCACCCCCCAGTTCGTGCCGATGGTGGGTGCGCCGAAGTTGGGGTTGCCGTAGGGCTCGCCGTCGGGCCGGATCGGCCGCGCGTAGCCCTGCACGTAGCCTTCGGCGGCCGCCACCCCGTCGAGGTCCGTGAGCTGCTCGGCGAGCGACGCCGGGATGCGGGGCCGCTGGACGCCGCCCCCGAACTCGGGCCCCAGCTCGAACTGGCCCGGGCCGCGCACGGCGACGTCGGTGCCGCCGTTGAGGCCGGCGTACAGGTCGTCGAGCGTGCGGGAGATGGTGTCGGTGAGGGTGATGACGCCGGCGACGAAGCCGACGCCGATGGCGACGGCGAAGAACGTGAGCGCGTACCGTCCGAGGTGCGCCCGCAGGTCCCGCAGCGACAGCTTCAGCATGGGCGGTCAGGTGCGACCCGAGCGGTCGAGGCGCTTGATGCGGTCGAGCACCGCGTCGGCGCTCGGGGTGGGCATCTCGTCGACGATGCGCCCGTCGGCGAGGAACAGCACGTGGTGCGCGTAGGAGGCCGCGCTCGGGTCGTGGGTGACCATCACGATGGTCTGCGCGAGGTCGTCGACCGCCCGGCGCATGAACGACAGGATCTCGGCGCTGCTGCGGCTGTCGAGGTTGCCGGTCGGCTCGTCGGCGAAGATGATCGACGGCCGGCTCGCCAGGGCGCGTGCGACGGCCACCCGCTGCTGCTGGCCGCCCGACAGCTGGGCGGGGCGGTGGTCGAGCCGGGGGCGCAGGTCGACCGTGTCGACGACGTGGTCGAGCCACCGGCGGTCGGGGTCGCGTCCCGCCAGCGCGAGCGGCAGGGTGATGTTCTCGAGGGCGGTCAGCGTGGGGACCAGGTTGAACGCCTGGAACACGAAGCCGACGCGGTCGCGGCGCAGCCGGGTGAGCCGGCGCTCGGAGAGCGAGCCGAGGTCGACGTCGCCGATGAACGCCTGTCCCGACGTCAGGCTGTCCAGGCCGGCGAGGCAGTGCATGAGCGTCGACTTGCCGGAGCCGGACGGCCCCATGATGGCGGTGAAGCGCCCGGCGGGGAACCCGACGGTCACGTCGTCGAGGGCGACGACGGCGGTGTCGTCCTCGCCGTAGACCTTGGTCGCGTGCACCGTGCCCGCCGCGACGGTGGGCACGTCTATTGACCCGGTCGTCGATATCCGGCGCACGCACGCAAGATAACGGGCTGCGGCGCGGCGACGCCCGCCGCACCGGTCGGGACGCGGTGGCGGCGGGCGTGGCGCCGGACGCAGGCGGTGACCGCCGGGGTCAGCTCGGCTGCTTGGTGACCCGCAGGTAGGGCTTCTTCGCCTCCCACCCCTGGGGGAACCGCTCCTTGGCCTCGTCGTCGGACAGGGCGGGCACGATGATGACGTCGTCGCCCTGCTGCCAGTCGACCGGCGTCGCCACCTTGTGCTCGGCGGTGAGCTGCAGCGAGTCGACGACCCGCAGGATCTCGTCGAAGTTGCGACCCGTCGAGGCCGGGTACGTGAGCGAGAGCTTGATCGTGTTGTCGGGACCGATGACGAACACCGAGCGCACGGTGGCGGTGTCGCTGGCCGCAGGGTGGATCATGTCGTAGAGGTCGGCGACCTTCTTGTCCGGGTCGCCGATGAGGGGGAAGTTCAGTGCCGAGCCGGTGACGTCCTCGATGTCCTGGCTCCAGCCCTCGTGGTCGGACACCCCGTCGACCGAGAGGCCGATGACCTTCACGCCCCGCTTGTCGAACTCGGGCTTGAGCGCCGCGACGCGTCCGAGCTCGGTGGTGCACACCGGGGTGAAGTCCTTGGGGTGCGAGAAGAGCACGGCCCAGCTGTCGCCCTTCCAGTCGTAGAAGTCGATCGGGCCCTCGGTGGTGTCGGCGCTGAAGTCGGGAGCGACGTCACCCAGTCGGATTGCCATGTCATGTGCCTCCGGAGCGCTCGGGTCGGTTCGGGTCAGCAGGTGAGCGCCCCACGGCGGAGCCTAGTGAGAAGGCGCCCGAAAGGCGACTTCACAGGTCAGATTTATCGGGTATGTCGGAAGTCACGTGGTGTACCAAGCGGGTGCTAGGTAAACTTAGCGCCATGACCATCCTCACCACAGTCACCGACGCCGAGGCCAAGGTCGTCGACGCGGTCCGCGACCTGCAGCAGCCGGTCGTCGGCTACGTCCAGAAGGGTGTCGACCTCGCGGGCGAGCGCCTGCCCAAGGTCAGCTACCCCGACGGCCTGCCCAAGCCCGGCGAGGTCATCGACTCGCAGTACGAGTTCCTGACCGCGCTCCTGGCCGCCCAGTACGAACTGGTCAAGGCCGTCGCCGCCACGGTCGCCCCACTGGTGGGCGCGCCCACCGCCAAGGCCACGCCGGCCACGTCCAGCGCCAAGGCCGCCAAGGCCGCCCGGTCCACCAAGGCCGCCTGAACGACCTCGCCCCGCCACGCGACACGCCGCCCGGTTCCCCCTCGACCGGGCGGCGTCTCGCGTCCCGTGGGCTCAGGACGGCGACCGGTTGGCCTGGACGTAGCTGCGGTACACACCCAGCAGCGCGGCCCGTTGGTCGTCGGTGAGCAGCGGGTCGGCGCGCACGGCGTCCTCGACCGACGAGCCCGGTTCGTCGCCCGTGGGCTCGTCGAGCAGCCCCGCCTGCACCATCAGTGCCTCGGCCGACATGTTGAGGGCCGTGGCGATGGCCTTGAGCACCCGCACGGACGGTTCGTGCAGCCCGCGCTCGAGCTGCGACAGGTAGGGGTTCGACACGTTGGTGCGCGCCGCGAGGTCGCGCAACGACATCTCGGCGGCGGTGCGCTGCTCGCGGATGACCCGGCCCAGGCGTTCGAGATGTGCCCTGCCGACCTCGCGGGCGCTGGGGGCCGGCGACTCGGGCACGTCAGCTCGTCTCGCCCGACGGCGCGCCGGTTCCGGGTGTGGGCACCGGTTCCCCGTCCCCGGCCTCGGCGCTCGAACCGTCGGGCTGACCCCCGGCGCCCGGCTCGTCGTGCGCCCCGGCCGATCCTGCGAGGTGGGCGGGCGCAGACCCGTCGCTGGGGACCTGGGTGCGGAAGACGTCGGGCTCGAAGTAGAGCATGCGGGCACTGGGCACCGAGCGCCGCACGCTGGCTTCGATGCGGTTGACGGCCTCGGATGCCTCGACCACCGAGAGGTCGGGGACGAGCTCGATCTTCGCCCCGACGAGGAGCTCGTCGGGACCGATGTGCTGGGTGCGCATGTGGATGAGGCGCGTGACGCAGGGCTCGACCTCGATGGCGGCGACGATCTTCTCCTGGTCGGCCCTCGAGGCGGCCTCGCCGATGAGGAGGCCCTTCATCTCGATGGCCAGGATGACGGCGATGACGATGAGCAGGGCGCCGATGACGAGCGTGCCCATGGCATCCCAGCGGGGCTCGCCCGTGATGTCGGCGACGGTCACGGCGACGAGCGCCAGCGCCAGGCCGATCTCGGCTGCCAGGTCCTCGAGCAGCACCACCGGCAGCTCGGCGTTCTTGGACCGGCGGATGAACGACCACCAGCTGGTCTGGGGGTCTTTGATCTTGTCGGACTCGACGATCGCGGTGCGCAGCGAGAAGCCCTCGAGGACGAGGCCGAAGACGAGGATGCCGATGGCGATGCCCACCGACTCGAGCTCGTGGGGGTGGCGCAGCTTCTCGATGCCCTCGTAGATGGCGAACATGCCGCCCACGCTGAACAGGATGATCGCCACGACGAACGCCCAGAAGTAGCGCTCGCGCCCGTAGCCGAACGGGTGCTCCGCGGACGGCGCCTTGCGAGCCTTCTTGCCCCCGAGCAGCAGCAGGCCCTGGTTGCCGGAGTCGGCGACCGAGTGGACGCTCTCTGCCAGCATCGACCCCGACCCCGTGAGCAGGAAGCCCACGAACTTGGCGACGGCGATGCCCGCGTTCGCCAGCAGAGCCGCCACGACTGCCCTGGTTCCGTGTCCACCACCGGCCATGGGCGTCCACGCTACTGCGTCCCTGGGCGTGGGTTCGGCAGCGCGATCACTGTGGGTGAGGGGCGGTGTCCCTGTGGGTGACCTGTGGTCACGCTGTGTGAAACTTCGGTCTTCTTGGGGATGACTGTGGAAAGTCTGGGGAAAGCCCTGGGGATTGCGAAATAGCCCTTGACCTGCGGTTTCGTCGGTCGCAAGATCGTCACATCCACCACGGCCGAAGCCAACGAGGGGCCTAGGCCCCGAGTGTGCGTCAAAGGAAAACGGCGGTCTGGGGGAGAGGCAGATTGCCGACGGAGTGTCTGAGGCGGGGTCATACCCGTTGACAGAGCTCCGGGCCGTTCGACGGGGGGTGCGCCTCCAGAGCGGTCGACACCGCGGTCGGCGGGCGCCGCCGACGGCGGTATCACGGCGTCAGCCCTGCAGGTTGGCCCCGAGCAGCGGACCGGCTAACTCCGGTCTGTCGCTCGGGGCCTTCCGCGTCCGGGTGGCGACGAGACGGGCGCACGGGCTGCCCGGTGGGCACGCCCGAGCGGTCGACCTGCGGGCGCTCAGCGGGGCCGGCGGGCGTGCGCGTCGACGATGTGGGCCACCGCAGCGGTCACCTTGCGGGCCGTCGGCAGGTGCAGGAACTCGTTGGGTCCGTGCGCGTTCGACTCGGGGCCCAGCACGCCGGTGATCACGAACTGCGCCTCGGGGAAGCGACGCCCGAGCATGCCCATGAACGGAATGGTCCCGCCCTCGCCCAGCGAGCGTGGTGGCTGCCCGAACGCGGCACCGGACGCCGATGCGATGGCGCGCGCCAGCCACGGTGCCTCGGGCGGCGCGTGCCACCCGGCCTCGGCCGACCCGCGCTGCACGGTCACCCGCGCGTCGTACGGGGGATCCGTCGTCAGCCGCCGCTCGATCGCCTCGATGGCGGCGGTGGGGTCGGCGGTCGGCGGCAGCCGCACCGACAGCTTCACCGCCGTCGACGGGCGCAGCACGTTGCCCGCCCGCCCGGGCCGGGGGGCGCCGCCGATGCCCACCACCTCCAGCGCGGGCTGCCACGTGCGGGCGATCAGCATCTGCTCGGTGCTGGGCCGTTCGGGGCGCACGTCGTCGGCGAACGGGAACCGCGCCGCGAAGTCACCGAGCTCGGGCGCGGTGGCGGTGATCTGCCGGAGCCGCTGATCGGGGATGTCGACGTGCAGCTCGCGGGGCAGCAGCTCGCCCGAGCGCTCGTCCTCGATGCGGCTGAGGAGCGAACGCAGGATGCGGAACGTCGACGGCACGACACCGCCGGCCGAGCCCGAGTGGACGCCCTCGGTCAGCACCGCCACCTCGACGGTGAGGTCGATCAGCCCCCGCAGCGACGTCGTGATCCACAGGCGGTCCCAGTCGCCGCACCACGAGTCCAGAGCGATGACGAGCGACGGGCTGCCCAGCCGGTCGCCGAGGGCTTCGAGGTGGGCCGGCAGGTCGGGGCTGCCCGACTCCTCGCTGGCCTCGATGAGGATCACGCACCGGCTGTGGTCGCCGCCGGCGGCGCGCACCGCCTCGAGGGCGGCGATGGCGGAGAAGGTCGAGTAGCCGTCGTCCGCGCTGCCCCGACCGTACAGCCGGTCGCCGTCGACCACCGGCTCCCACGGGCCGAGCCCGTCACGCCATCCCGTGAACGGCGGCTGCTTGTCGAGGTGGCCGTAGAGCAGCACGGTGTCGTCCGCCGAGCCCTGGCCCACGGCCGGCACGTCGACGATGAGCACCGGGGTGCGGCCGGGCAGCTCGTGCACCTCGACGGTGGCGCCGGCGAGGCCGTCGTCGACGTGGCGCCGGCACCAGTCGCGCAGCAGCTCGGTCGCCCGTGCCATGTGGCCTGCCGCCTCCCAGTCGGCGTCGTAGGCCACCGACACGTTCGGGATGCGGATGTAGTCGTGCAGCACCGGGACGATGTCGTCGGTCCAGGCGGCGTCGATGTGCGCGGCGGCGGAGGCGGCGTCGAGGGTCACGACCCTGATTCAACCACCTGGTGTGACGGGACCCGGGCCACCGGTGCGACTCAGGTCGAGGCCGAGGCCGCGGCGATCATCGCGATAACGAAGATGACCACGCCCAGGATCATCAGGCACGACGACACGATGCCGCAGATGCGGCCGGCCTGCACCGAGCTGCGGTTGGTGTACGCGGTCGGGTTGCGGTCGATCTCGGCGAGGGCGTTGTTGCCCATCACCCACGCGACCGGGCCGAGCAGGCTGCACACCACCAGGCTCAGGATGCCGAGCACCAGGATGGTGGTGCCCTGCGGGTGCTCGT
>JAFGPU010000503.1 GCA_016936035.1 Acidimicrobiales bacterium | reverse complement strand
GCCGGCGATCACCACGACGGGCCGCCCGCCGGCCGCCAGGTCGAGCAGGGCGCGGTACACGATGCGCTCGGCCTCGGCGGTGGGCGTCGCGGTGTCGAACAGATCGCCGGCGACGACGACCAGGTCGACCGACTCGCGCTCGGCGATCTGTGCGATCTCGGCGAGTACCGCCTGGTGCTCGGCGGCGCGGGACCGGCCACGGATGGCCTTGCCCACGTGCCAGTCGGAGGTGTGCAGCAGCCTCATGGCGACCTCACCCGGGCGGGAAGCCGGCGAACGGGTCGTCGGCGCCGGCGGCGGCCACGCCGTTGCCGTCGCCGCCGGCACCGCCCCCGGGGCCCCGCCCGGTGCGGGACGCGCCCGCCTCGCTGGCGCGGGTGGCCCAGGCGGGGAACGGGAACTGCACGACGAGCGGGATGGGCAGCTCGGGCTGGGCGACGAGCATGGTGCCGGGCTTGACGATGGTGGCCCGCTGGCGCTGCACGGGGGGCAGGAAGCCGTACTCGCCCCGCGTGGCTTCGGCCGAGTCGAGCCGGCCGACGACCCGCACCGCCGAGTTGGCGACGATGCGGCGCTCGACCTCGCTGGCCGTCTGCTGGGCGCCGATGAGGATGATGCCCAGCGACCGGCCCCGCTCGGCGACGTCCAGCAGGATCTCCTTGATGGGGCTGGACCCCTCGCGGGGCGCGTACTTGTTGAGCTCGTCGAGCACCACGAACTGCAGCGGTCGCGCCTGGCCGGAGCGCTCCTTGCGCTCGAAGGCCCGGCGCAGCACCACCCCCACCACGAACCGTTTGGCCCGGTCGTTGAGGTTGTGGAGGTCGACGACGGTGACCTGGGCGCGGTCGAACTCGACCCGGTGCGTCTCGGGGCGGGCGACGTCGGCGCGGACCAGCTGGCGCATGTGGCTGCGCGACCCGTGCAGGCGGCGGAGGAACGCGTTGATGGTGCCGGCGCCGATGGCCCGACCACCCCACTGGTCGGGGCCGTCGAGGTCGACCTTGTCCTCGATGAGCTCGACCAGGTCGTCGAAGGTGCGCACGACCTGGCCGTCGATGCTCACGGCCCCGTCGCCCACCGGCTCGGCGGTGCGCTTGAGGTGGGCCACCACGTTGTGCACGACCATCGTGTACTGCTGCCGGTCGTCCTCGGCGTCCGCGAACAGGAACGGCAGCAGCTCCTGCCGGCAGAACTCGTCGATCGTCCAGAAGAACGAGGTGACGTCGCGCTGGCGCGAGGCGACGTCGGGGCTGGCGTTGGGGTCGTCGCGGGTGGGCGGGGCGAAGAACGCCACCGACTCGAACGGCCCGGCGGGCAGGCCGAGCCGGGCGTAGCGGGCGGGCTGGTCGTCGCCGAGCTCGACGTTGGTGTGGTCGAGGAAGAGCAGGTCCTCGCCCTTGACGTTGAAGATCAGCGCCTTGGTGTTGGCCGCCTCGGCGCCCAGGACCCCCGAGTGGAACAGGCTGTAGAGCAGGAACGTCGCGTAGGTGGTCTTGGTGGCGACGCCCGACACCCCGCTGATGTTGACGTGCGCCCCCCGGGTGCCGTCGAGGAACTCGAGGTTGAGGAAGAACGGCTCGTCCTCGCGCGACAGCCCGGCGGGCAGCAGGTGGCGCATCTGCGAGAACAGCAGGGCGTCGTCGCGCTCGGCGCCCGTAGCCTTGCGCACGACCTCGCCGGGCAGCGGGGGCACGAAGACCTCGGGCTCGAAGCGCGTCGCCAGCACCTGGGCGGCCTCGCTGACCTGGGCGGGCAGCACGCCGTCGGCGACCAGGAAGACGTCGCTGTCCATGCGGGCGCCCTCGTGGGTGGCCCGCACCTGCGAGACCACCCCGGAGATGCGGAGGTGCTCGCCGCCGGGCAGCACGCGATCGACCACCACCACGTCGTCGAGCTGGAGGTAGGTGCCCTCGCCCACCCCGACCCAGAAGTCGAGCGGCGTGGCCGGCTCGGTGCCGATGACCCGCCCGGCCACCGGCGACGCGGGCGCGGCCGGTTCGCCGCCGGGCGCCGCAGCGGGCGCCGTGTCGTCGGGAGGTCGGTCCATGCCGAGCGACGTTATCGAGCGGGTGTGACGCCGATGACGATGCTGCGGGCGCCCGGCGACCGGGACCCGACGACGGTCACGCCGGGAGGAACGACAGCCGCACGGTGCGGCGGGGGTTGTCGACGTTGAGGTCGACCAGGCACACGCTCTGCCAGGTGCCCAGGGCCAGGCGGCCGTCGAGCACCGGGATCGACGCATACGGCGGGAGCAGCGCCGGCATGACGTGCGAGCGCCCGTGCCCGTGCGACCCGTGGGCGTGGTGCCAGCGGTCGTCGGCGGGCAGCAGGTCGTCGAGCACCGCGAGCAGGTCGCGCTCGCTGCCCGCCCCGGTCTCGATGAGTGCGAGCCCCGCCGTGGCGTGCGGCACGAAGACGTGCAGCAGCCCGTCGCCGCCGCCGGCGACGAGTTCCGCGCACGCCGGCGTGATGTCCCGCACCTCCTCCGTCGAGCCGGTGTCGATCGTGATCGTCTCGCTGCGCATCCCGCCAGTGTGCAGCGCCGCTCGTCGCGGTGACGTGGACCGGGCGGCGGGGTTCGCACCCGGGCGCGGTCGGGCCATATCGTCCGCGCATGGCAGATGCGAGCGGGCCCGTCACCACCACCATCGAGGACGGGGTCGCCGTCCTGCGCTTCGACGACGGGAAGGCCAACGTCCTGTCGTTCGCGGCGATCGACAGCTTCGGCGCGGCGCTCGACCGGGCCGAGGCCGACGCTCGGGCGGTCTGCATCATCGGGCGCGAGGGCAAGCTGTGCGCCGGGTTCGACCTGTCGGTTATGAACAGCGGGCCCGACGCCGCCCGAGACCTGGTCGCCCGGGGCGGCGAGCTGCTCATGCGCATCTACCAGCACCCCCAGCCGGTGGTAACCGCCGTGACCGGGCACGCGCTGGCGGCGGGCGCCCTGCTGGTGCTGGCGTCCGACGTGCGCATCGGCGCGGACGTGCCGGCGAAGATCGGCCTGAACGAGACCTCGATCGGCATGCCCCTGCCGCTGTTCGCCATCGCCCTCGCCGAGGACCGGCTGGCCACGGCCGCCGTGGTGCCGGCCACCCTCGGCGCCCAGGTCTACGACCCCCACGGCGCCACTCAGGTGGGCTACCTCGATCGGGTCGTCCCGGTCGATTCCGTGGCCGGCGAGGCGATCGCCGAGGCCCGCCGCCTGGGCGGCTACAGCAGCCGGGCCTACGCCCAGACCAAGGAGGTGCTGCGCGCCGGCACGCTGCAGCGGGTGCGCGAGGGCGGCGAGGCCGACCTCGCCCGGTTCACCGTCGAGCCCTGAGGACCGCGACCGGCCCGGGGCTGCCCGTCCCGGCCGTGTCCTCGATAGGTTCGGTGAC
Organism: Acidimicrobiales bacterium; assembly: GCA_016936035.1. GTDB lineage: Bacteria > Actinomycetota > Acidimicrobiia > Acidimicrobiales > VFJN01 > ZC4RG19. Next base: position 324 of record JAFGPU010000503.1, on the reverse strand, counting down.
CTCGACTGCCACGAGGGAGGTCGCGGTGGACACCGACAGCTTCGACGAGAAGGCGGCGACGTGGGACGACGATCCCGCCAAGGTCGAGCGTGCCCGGGTGGTCGCGGACGCGATCCGTGCGACCGTGCCGCTCGACTCCTCCACCCGCGTCCTCGAGTACGGCGCCGGCACCGGCCTCGTCACGCAGGCGCTGCGCGACGCCGTCGGGCCGGTGACCATGGCCGACACGTCGACCGGGATGCGCGACGTCATGCGGGCCAAGGTCGAGGCAGGCACCATCCCCGACGCCCGGGTGTGGGACCTCGACCTCGCCACCCAACCGGT
>JAFGPU010000502.1 GCA_016936035.1 Acidimicrobiales bacterium | reverse complement strand
CTCGACCGCGTGACGACGCGCATCCTCGAGCTCGACCGGGGCGCGGGTTACGTCCACGAGGGCGGGTACGCCTCGTACCTCGACGCCAAGGCCGCCCGCGCCGAGCGCGAGGCGTCCACCGAGCGCAAGCGGCGCAACCTGGCCCGCGCCGAGCTGGCCTGGTTGCGCCGCGGGGCGCCGGCCCGCACCCGCAAGCCCAAGGCGCACATCGCCGCGGCGCGAGCGGTCGTCGACGGCCGGGCGCCCGAGCCGGCGCGGGCCGCCGAGCTGCCGCTGGCCGACCTCGTGCAGATGCCCCGCCTGGGCGACACCGTGGTCGAGCTCGACGACGTCAGCGACGGCTTCGGCGACGAGCTGCTCTTCGAGCACGTCGACCTCAAGCTGGGCCCCGGTGAGCGCCTGGGCGTCGTCGGGGTCAACGGCAGCGGCAAGTCGACGCTGCTCGACGTGATGTCCGGCCGGCGGCAGCCCCGCTCCGGCCGGGTGGTGCGGGGCGCGACCGTGCGCGTCGGCTACTACGACCAGCGCAGCACGGACCTGCCGCTCGACACCCGGGTGCGCGAGCTGGTGGCCGGCCCGGCGCGCCAGCCCGACTGGACCGACGCCGCCCTGCTCGAGCGCCTGTGGTTCGGCACCGACGCGCAGTGGGCGCCCGTGCGGCTGCTGTCCGGTGGCGAGCGCCGGCGGCTGCAGCTGGCGCTGGTGCTGCGCCAGGGCCCCAACGTGCTGCTGCTCGACGAGCCCACGAACGACCTCGACCTCGACACGCTGCGGGCGCTCGAGGACCTGCTCGACTCGTGGCCAGGCACCCTGGTGGTGGTCAGCCACGACCGGGCGTTCCTCGAGCGCACGGTCGAGGACGTCGTCGTGCTCGACCACCCGGGGGCCGGCGCCGGCCGCCCCGGGCGTGTGGGTCGGGTGCCCGGCGGCTACGCGGCCTACGAGGAGCAGCGCCGCCGTTCCCGCAAGGCGGGGCGGGTGGGCCGTGCCGGCAGCCCGGCGCGATCAGCGGGGCGCCAGGCGGGGGTACGTCCGGCGCGCCCGCGACGGCAGCAGCGGACGCCGAGCACCCTGCGCCACCTCATGCGCAAGGCCGAGTCCGAGATGCGCCGCCTGCAGGCCCGGCAGGCCCTGCTCGAGGCCGAGCTGGCCGGCGCCCAGGACGACCATGTCGTGCTGGCGCGGGTGGGCGAGGACCTCTCGGCCGTCAGCAGGGAGCTGGCCGCGGCCGAGGAGTCGTGGCTGTCGCTGGCCGAGGAGGCCGAGGCGCTGGGCCTCGCGACCTGACGGCGACGAGCGCAGTACTAGCTCCCGCGCTCGCCGGTGGTGTCGGCGGGGCAGGCGACGTCGATGTCGTCGGGACGGGTGACGTCGATGACGGTGTCGCTGCCGTCGGTGTCGGCGCCATCGGCGTCGGCGCCCGCGGCGTCGGCGTCGAAACGGGTGGTGTCGCCTGTCGCGCCGGCGCCTGGCGCCGTGGCGCCCTCGAGCGTGGTGATGGTCGCCGAGCTGAACGTGGTGCGGGTGGCGGTGACCCCGTCGTGGGTGGTCTCGGTGACGACGACGCTGGTGGCGACGGTGCGCCGCCACCGCTGGGGGACGAGGCGGCCGGCGCCGGCGGCCACCTTGGCGACGCCGGGGACGCGCTGGGCGGACCGGCCCGCCTTGGCGGCCTGATCCTTGGCCTTGTCGAGCAGGTGCTCCGCCCACGCGAACTCGGTCGCGAGCACGGCCAGGCCGGCGACGACGAGCACGATGCCCGGGCCGGGCGTGACGAACATGACGGCCCCCACGGCCACCAGCACGACGCCCACCACGAAGACCGCGGCGCGCCTGCTGCTGCGCCAGATGAACCGCATCAGCGTGCCGAACGAGTGCATTGACAGGATGCTAGTGGCGACGATCAGCGGCGGTCCCGTCACCCCTGGCGGCGGTGGTCGTCGTGACCAGCGACGACGGCCTGCCGGGTCCGGCTGGGGGTGACGGCCGACCCCCGGGCGGCGATAGCCTGACCACATGGTTCTCACCGTCACCGACCCCGCACGTGACAAGATCCTCGAGCTGCGGGCGCAGGAGGACGAACCTGACAGCCTGGGCCTCCGCATCGAGGTCACGGGCGTGCAGGGCGTCGAGTACACCTACGACCTCACGTTCGACCCGATCTCCGCCGCCGACCCGACCGTTGGCGACCTGGTCGACGACCAGGGCGGCCTACCGGTCATCATCCCGGTCGACAGCCTCGACGCTCTCCGGGGCGCCACGCTCGACCTCCCGACGACGAACGGCCAGCAGGGGCTCGTGCTGCGCAACCCCAACCGGCCCGACCCGCTGTCAGGTGCGCACATCGAGCTGTCCGGCTCGGTCGAGGACAAGGTGCGCCAGCTCCTCGACGGCCAGATCAACCCGTCGCTCGCCATGCACGGCGGCTTCGCCGGGCTCGACCGCGTCGAGGACGACAAGGTCTACGTGACGATGGGCGGCGGGTGCCAGGGATGCGCGGTGTCGGCCATGACGCTGCGCGAAGGCATCGCCCGGTCGATCAAGGAAGCCATCCCCGAGGTGTCCGAGGTCATCGACACGACCGACCACGAGCTTGGCGAGAACCCCTACTACACATAGTTTTGTCGTCGTGCCCGTCACCTTTTCGACGTGCGTGTCGATTACTCATGTGACAGGCGACACCTAGCTCGACTAGGGTGACCTCTGTTCCGCTGGGGGCGACCAGGGGGAGAGGCCCGGGCCGGTTTTTCCGGTCCGGGCCTTGTCGCGTCCGAGGGCAGCTCATGGCCCGCGCCCGCGGGCGCGCCGGACCGGCGTGGTGCGATGCGCCTCAGGACCGGCCCGCGGCCCACGGTGACCGACGGGCCGGCGCGATGCGGGTTCAGGACCGGCCGGCGAGCAGCTCGCGCACGGTGGCCGCCACGCCGG
>JAFGPU010000092.1 GCA_016936035.1 Acidimicrobiales bacterium | reverse complement strand
TCGAGCGACTCGAACACCGTCTGCGCCATGGCCATCCCTCGTCCGTCTCTCCGTCTGCTCTGTCCGTCTGTCCGTCTGCTGCGTGTCTGCGTGCTGTCGGCTGTGTGTCCGTGGTGCGCTGCGCCGGTTGCGTGCACTGCGTCGGCCGGTTGTCGCCGCCCGGTCGCGATGCCCCTGTGCTTCTGGCGTCTCTCAGCAGCAGATCCCTACCTGAGAGACGCCAGATCGAGGGCCCGCCGGCTGCCCCTGTGCTTCTGGCGTCTCTCAGCAGCAGATCGCTACGTGGGAGACGCCAGATCGCGGGCCAGCCGGCTCAGGGGTGCTGCGAGCTGACGCTCACGATCTCTCCGGTCATGTAGGTCGAGTAGTCGCTGGCCAGGAAGGCGATGACCGTGGCGACCTCCCACGGCTCCGCCGGGCGGCCGAACGCCTCGCGCCGGGCCAGCTCGTCGAGCAGGTCGTCGCTCATCACCTTGCCCAGGAACGGGTGCATGGCCAGGCTCGGGGAGACGGCGTTGACGCGCACCCCGTGGGGCGCGGCCTCGATCGCGGCGCTGCGGGTGAGGGCCATCACGCCGGCCTTGGCCGCCGCGTAGTGGGCCTGCCCGGCCTGGGCCCGCCACCCGAGCACCGAGGCGTTGTTGACGATCACGCCGGAGCCCTGGGGGTTGAGGATGCGCAGCGCAGCTCTCGTGCAGCGCAGCGTGCCCGTGAGCGTGACGTCGATGACCTTGGCCCACTGCTCGTCGGTCATGTCGACGATGTCAGCGGTGCCGCCCAGGCCGGCGTTGTTGACGACGACGTCGACGCGGCCGTGGGCGCCGACCGTCGCGGCGAACAGGGCCTGGACCTGCTCCTCGTCGGTCACGTCGCACGGCACGGCCAACGGCTCGTCGCTGCCGCTGCCGTCGGCGCGCGCCGTGCCGGCCAGGTCGGTCGCGGTCTCCTTCAGCCGGCGCTCGTGGGCGTCGCTGATCACCACGGTCGCGCCCTCGGCCAGCAGCCGGCGGGCGGTGGCCGAGCCGATGCCGGTGCCGGCGGCCGCGGTCACCACGGCGACCTTGCCGGCGAGCAGGTCGTGGCCGGGAGGTTCGGGGGGAGGTGCAGTGGTCACCGTGGCTCCTTGGGTAGGCCGAGCGCCCGCTCGCCGATGATGTTGCGCTGGATCTCGTTCGAACCGGCGTAGATGGTGTCGGCCCGGCTGAACAGGAACAGCCGTTGGAACGGGTCCGGGTCGTAGCCGGACCCCGGGGCGACGCCGGTCAACCCGGTCGCCTCCCCGGCGATGCTCTCGCGGGTCGCGCCGCACACGGTGGCATCCGCGCCGAGCACGTCCATCGCCAGCTCGCCGAGCCCGCGGTGGAACGTGGCCCAGTAGAGCTTGCCCACCAGCGCGTCCCGGCCGAGGGTGCCCGACTCGGTGCCCGACAGCGTGCGCAGCGCGTTGAGCCGCATGATCTCGAGGCCGATGTGCGCGCGGGTCAGGCGCTGGCGCATGACCGGGTCGGAGGCGGTGCCGTTGCGCCGGGCCGCTTCGGTGATGGCGTCGAGCTCGTTGCGGAAGTTGAGCTGCTGACCGAGCGTCGACGCCCCCCGCTCGAACGCGAGGGTGCCCATGGCCACCTTCCAGCCCTCGTCGACGCCGCCCACCACGTTGCCGGCCGCGGTGCGGGCGCCGTCGAAGAACACCTCGTTGAACTCGCTGTCGCCGGTCACCTGCACGATGGGCCGGATCTCGATGCCGTCCTGACGCATGGGCACCAGCAGGTACGAGATGCCGCGGTGCTTGCGCCGGGGGTCGGGGTCGCGGCTGGTGCGGGCGAGCACGAAGCACCAGTCGGCCCAGTGGGCGAGCGAGGTCCACACCTTCTGGCCGTGGACGGTCCACTCGTCGCCGTCGAGCTCGGCCCGGGTGGCGATGTTGGCCAGGTCGCTGCCAGCGTTCGGCTCGGAGTAGCCCTGGCACCACAGCTCGTCGCCGGCCACGATCGGGGGCAGGAAGCGGCGCTGCTGCTCGGGCGTGCCGAAGGCGATGATCGTGGGCCCGAGCAGGCCCTCGCCGATGTGGCCGAGGCGGCCCGGCCCCCGGGCGCGGGCGTACTCCTCGTAGTAGATGACGTGCCGGCGCAGCGACAGGCCGCGGCCGCCGTGCTCGGGCGGCCAGCCGACGCAGGTCCACCCGTGGGCGGCCAGGTGCTTCTCCCAGGCGAGGCGCTCGTCGAACAGCGCGTGCTCGTCTCCGGGGCCACCGCGGCCGCGGACCACCGCGAAGTCGCCGCGCAGGCTGTCCTCGAAGAACGAGCGGACCTCGTCCCGGAACGACTGGTCGTCGGCGCTGTCCCGCAGGTCCACGGCCCGACGCTATCTGACACACCGTCAGAGATCGACTCGGGGTCGGGGCCCGGCGACCCGGCGGGGAAACGGCTCCGAGGGCGGGCTCGCGAGGTGGAACACTCCGCCGGCACCCGGACATGCACCAGGTGCCGGACCGCTACCCGCCCGCGCGCCGGCGGCCACGGCCCGACGACCAGGGAGTCCCATGCGAGACGACGACAACCGCCGGAGGCGGACGCGGTTCGAGGCCCTCTACGCCGCCGAGGGTCGGCGCGTCCTCGCCTACGCCCTGCGCCGCACGACACAGCCCGCCGACGCCGCCGACGTGCTGGCCGAGGTCTTCCTCGTGGCCTGGCGCCGGCTCGACGACGTGCCCGCCGCACCGGAGGCCCGCCTGTGGCTGTACGGCGTGGCGCGCCGGGTCATGGCCAACCACCGGCGGGCCGCTCGCCGGCGCGACCGGCTCGGTGAGCGACTGGCGAGCGTGCTGACCGAGCACGTGGTCGCCGATCCCGCCGAGCTGGGGGGATCGTCTGACAGGGTGCGGGCAGCGCTGGCCCAGCTGCCCTCAGCAGACCGCGAGGTCATCCAGCTCACCATCTGGGAGCAGCTCAACGCACCGCAGGTGGCATCGGTGCTGGGCGTGCCGCCGGCCACCGTCCGCACCCGCCTGCACCGGGCTCGGCGGCGGCTGCGGGCGTTGCTGGCCGGCGTCGACGTCGGGGGCGAACACCTGGCGCCGTCCGGACATGCACGAGGCGACGAGCGACCGCTCGTCCCGGACCACGAGGACCACCGATGAACGACGCCGAGCTCGACCAGTTGATCGCCACCGCGGCAACCGTGAGCGACGCCGAGGTCACCGCCTGGAACCTGTCCGGGCCCGAGGCCTCACTCCGCGAGGAGATCATGACCACCACCGACCATGCCCCCGCCCCGATGCCCGATCTCGATCGCAAGGCTGCCGTGGCGGCGTCACCCGATGCCGAGCCCGAGCCTGCCGTCGCGGCGCCCGGCCCGGGTCACGAGCCTGCCGTCGCCGCGCCCGGCCCGGGTCACGGGCCTGCCGTCGCCGCGCGGCCCGACCGGCCTGGCGTGCCCACGCGCTCGTCGCCCGACCCGATCGTGATCGACCTGTCCTGGACCGGTGGCCGCAAGGCCCGTCGTCCGGGGCGCCGGCGGGTCCTCGCGCTCGCCGCCGCGGCCGTCGTCGCCGCGGCGGCCATCGGCGCAGCCGCCGTCGCCACCGGCGGGCCGGGTGCCGACGACGTGGCCGACGTCGCCGCAGACAGGGGCGACCGCACTCCCGCACCCCCCGGGGGCTCGGGTGACCCCACCGGTGCGCGGCCTCCGGCGACCGCCGAGGACGTCGCAGCCGCCGAAGCACTGCCGACCATCGCCCCGCAGGTGGGCGAGTGGGGGATCGCCTACGTCGACGCCCCCACCCCGGCGGAGGGCGACATGAGCTTCACCGACCTGAGCGGCTCCGGTGGCGCCGAGACGCTCGCCATCCAGTGGGGGGCCGCCGACCGCCACGACGACCGGGTGGCCGAGAACCAGTCCACGTTCGGCGCCGGCGACCAACTGACCGTCACGGGCCAGGCGGCGGTGGTCTTCGGGCACGGCTCGACGGCATCGCCGACGGCGCCCGAGGGCGACGCCGCCCCCGGTGATCCCACCGCGGCGACGGGCAGCGGCGATGGCGCCGGGCGTGGGACCGAGGGCGAGGGCACCCACTTCACGGCTCACTGGGTGCTGGGCGATCACGCCATCGAGGCGTCCGGCAGGTTCCCGTCCCGCGAGGCCTTCGACCTGGTGCTCGCCGGCCTGCAGGTCGTGCCCGCCGAGACCTGGGTGACGCTCCTGCCTCCCGGCACCGTCCTGCCCTCGCAGCGCGCCGCGACCGTGGACGCCATGCTGACCGGGGTTCCGCTGCCCGCCGGGTTCGACCCCGCGCCGCTCCGGTCGGCCCCCGGCGCGGTGCGCGACCGCTACCACGTCGGCGCCGACGTGACGGGCGCGGTCGCGTGCGCGTGGATCGACGCGTGGGTGGTCGCCCGTCAGGCCGGCGACACCACGGCCGCCGAGGAGGCGGTCGGTGCCATGGCGACATCGCACGACTGGGACGTCCTGATCGAGATGGAGAGCGTGGGCGACTGGTCGGACGTCGTGTGGGAGTACGCCGACGCGATGGCCACCGATGCGCCGGTGTCCGGCGGCCGGCCGCTCACGATCGCCGAGAGCTACGCCGCTGCCCTCGGCTGCTGAGGAGCCGTTGTCCTCGGGGCGGTCCGGCTGGCGGACCGGACCGCCCCGCGCTCCCCGACGGCTCCCCGGGGTGCAGCGGACCAGACCGGCATCTGGCCTACCCTCGGGAGGGCCATGCCAGCGCCCGCCCCCTCCCTGACGAGCCGGCCGCAGGGCTTCGGCACGCCGGTCGGCGCAGCGGCACGCGCAGGACGCACGGCGCGATGAAGATCGCGGTGGTGCAGCACGACATCGTCTGGGAGGACAAGGCCGCCAACGTCGCCCGGCTCGGCCCGATGATCGAGGCGGCGGCCGGCACCGGCGCCCGGTTGGTCGTGCTGTCCGAGATGTTCTCCACCGGGTTCTCGATGAACACGGACGTGACCGCCGAGCCCGAGGGCGGACCGTCGTCGCATTTCCTCACCGCCCAGGCTGCCGCCCACGGCGTGTGGGTGTGCGGGTCGTGCCCGGAGGTCGCCGAGGGGGCCACGGTGCCGTCCAACACGCTGGTGCTCGCCGGGCCGGACGGCACGACGCACCGCTACCGCAAGATCCACCGGTTCGCTCACGGGGGCGAGGACGTCGCGTTCGCCGCGGG
>JAFGPU010000501.1 GCA_016936035.1 Acidimicrobiales bacterium | reverse complement strand
GAGCGCCAGAAGGCGCGGAGGACGAGCCGGACCGGCTCGGACAGCATCAGTGCCACCGCCAAGGTGAACACGGCTGCGAGGATCATCCAGACGAGGTCCCGCGTGCGAACCGACTGGTGGTACAAGCGGCTCACGCCCTTGGCGTCGACGAGCGCATCGCCGACCTTCATGCGCACCAGGAACGTCGACGCCATGCCCGGCCGGCCCTTGTCGAGGAACTCGACCATGCTGTTGTGGGTGCCGACCGCCACCATGAGCTCGGCCCCCTCCTGGTAGGCGAGCAGCATCGCGATGTCCTCGCTGGTGCCGGGCGCCGAGAACACGCTGTAGGGCAGGCCGAGGTCGTCGAGCCGCTTCGCCCCGGGGGCCCGGCCGTCCACGTACCCGTGGACGACCAGCTGCGCGCCGCACCGCAGCGCCCTCTCGGACACGGAGTCGAAGTCGCCGATGATGATGTCGGGCACGGCCCCCCGCTCGAGCAGTGCGTCGGCCCCGCCGTCGACGCCGATGATCACGGGGCGCACACCGCGGAGGTAACCCGACTGCTGGAGGAGTGTGAGGTCCTCCTTGTAGTCGATGCCCCGGACGACGATGAGGACATGGCGGCCTGCGATGTCGCAGCGGATGTCGGGCAGCTCGAGGTCGCCCGTGAGCAGCTCGATCTCCTGGTGGACGTACTCGACCGTGTTCACGGCGAACCGCTCGAGCTCGGGACCCATGTTGGCGCGGGCGGTGTCGACGGCGGCGTCGATCGTCGCGGTGTTCTGGCGGGTGCCCGTGGCGACCACGTCGCCGCCGACCAGGATCCGGCCACCGTCGATCGTGATCGGCGTGCCCTCGTGGATCGACTCCATGACCTCGACGCCGACGCCGTCGACCAAGGGGATGCCCGCCTGGCACAGCAACAGCGGTCCCAGGTTGGGGTACCGCCCGGTGATCGACTCGGCAGCGTTGACGACGGCGACCGGCGCCGCGTCGACCAGCGTCTCGGCGGCCACCCGGTCGAGGTCCTCGTGGTCGATGATGGCGATGTCGCCGGGCTGCAGCCGCTTGACGAGGCGCTTGGTGCGCCGGTCGACCCGGGCGACCCCGCTGATCGGACCGTCGAACGTGGCGTTGCGCCGGCGCAGCCCCGCGCGTGACAGCCGCCGGGCCGGTCGATCGTCCCCGGCCGCGCGGGGGTCGCTCGCCGAGTCGCTGCCCTCACCGCCGGCGGCGGTGGTGGGAACGTCGGGAGCCGGGGGGCGGACGTCGCCCGGCGCCGGCTCGTCGGGCCCTGTCGGCCGGTCGTCGCCCGCAGGACGAGACGGAGGCTCCTGCCGATCGTCGCTCGACGAGGCCATTCAGCGTCCCCGTTCGCCGGCGGCGGTCGCCAGGAGCTCGGCCGCGTGGGTGCGTGCCGCCTCGCTGTCGGGCTGCCCCGACAGCATCCGTGACAGCTCGACGACGCGCTCGTCGTGGTCGAGCACGGTGACGCGGGACACGGTCGCCGACTCGTCGCTGTGCTTGGCCACCCGCACCTGAGCATCGGCGTAGGCCGCGACCTGGGGGAGGTGGGTCACCACCAGGACCTGGTGCTCGCGGCCCAGCCGCGCCAGCGCCCGACCGACCGCCACCGCGGCGGCGCCGCCGATGCCGGCGTCGACCTCGTCGAAGACCAGGGTGGGGGGCGCGTCGGTGAGCACGAGACGCAACGCGAGCATGGTTCGCGCCAGTTCGCCACCCGAGGCGACCTTGGACAGCGGCAGGGGCGGCGTTCCCGGGTTGGCGGCGAGCCGCACCTCGACGTCGTCGCCGGGGTCGTCGCCCTGGACCTCGATGGCCACCACGGCCTTGGGCATGGCCAGCTCCACCAGGTTGGCCTGGATGCGTGCCGCCAGGTCGGGCGCGGCGGCCCGGCGGGCCGCGGCGACCTTCGCGGCCTCGGCCGCCTCGACCTGTCGAGCCTCGGCCAGCGCCTCGTCGAGCTGGGCAGCCCGCTGGTCGTGGCCCTCGAGCTCGTCCAGCCGGGCGCGGAGCCGGTCGCCCTCGGCGATCACGTCGGCCAGCGACTCGCCGTACTTGCGCCGCAACTCGTGCAGCAGGTGCCGGCGCTGGCGGACCTGCTCGAGCCGCTCGGGGTCCTCGTCGATGGCCTCGCCCACCGTGCGCAGCTCGCCGGCGACGTCGACCACCTCGGCGGCCAGCGCCCGCAGGCGTTCCTCGGCGCCGGCGAACGGGCGGCGCCCGGCCACCGCGGCCACCGCGACCCCGACGGCGTCGGCCACCGAGGCGACCGCGTCGGTGGCGGGCTCGGCGCCGTCGCCGCTGAGGGCCGCGACCGCCACGGCGGCTGCCTCCCGGTGGGCCGCGGCGTCGGCGAGCGCATCCTCGACGGCCTCGAGCTCGTCGTCCTCGTCGGGCCCGGTGATGGCGGCATCGTCGATCTCGTCGACCTGGTAGCGGACCAGATCGAGCTCGCGGGCGCGGGCGCGCTCGTCGCCGCCCATCTTGGCCAGCTCGTCGACCAGGTCGTGGACGGCGACCCGGGCGGCGCGGAGCGGCGCCAGGTCGATGCCGGCGAAGCGGTCGAGGGCGTCTCGCTGGGCCGTCGGGTGGAGCAGCGACTGGTGTGCGTGCTGGCCGTGCAGGTCGACCAGCAACCCGCCGAGGTTGGCCAGCTCGGACGCCGTCGCCAGCCGCCCGTCGATGTAGGCGCGGCTGCGGCCCGAGCGCGGGATGGCGCGGGCGACGACGACCTCGTCGGGCGCGTCGGCGGCCTCGTGGCCGCCCGTCCCGCGCACGAACCGGCCCTCCACCCAGGCCTCGTCGGCCCCGGTGCGCACCATCATCGGGTCGGCGCGGCCGCCCACCAGCAGCTCGATGGCGTCGACGACCATGGTCTTGCCGGCACCGGTCTCGCCCGTCACGACCGTCATGCTGCCGCCCAGGACCAGGCGCAGTTCGGCGATGACACCCAGATCGCGGACCGCGAGCTCTACCAGCACGGCGTCCTCCCCTCGTCGTCCGGGCGGCGCCGGCGGCCCCGCCCCCGGTGGCGCCCGCTCATCGGTCGCTCAACCCGAACTTGGTCTTGAGGATGCGCAGGAAGTTGCGGGGCCCGAAGGTGACGAAGCGAGCCGAGCCGGAGGCCGCCGTGCACGTGATGGCGTCGCCGCGCTGCAGCGTGCCGAGGTTGTGCCCGTCGACGGACAAGGTGGCCGGCCGGTCGCCCGCGACGGCGATGCGCACCCGGGCCTCGGGAGCGAAGATCAGCGAGCGGTCGAAGAGCATGTGCGGCGAGACAGGGGTCATCAGCAGGCAGCGGTGGGTCGGCTCGACGATCGGTCCCCGGGCCGAGAAGGCGTAGGCCGTCGACCCCGTCGGCGTGGCCACGATCAAGCCGTCCGCAGCGTAGGGGGTGAAGGCCTCGCCGTCGATGCTGACCCCCAGCCGCACCGTGTGGCCCATCGGGGTCTTCTCGAGGACGGCCTCGTTGAGCGCGAGGAACGAGCCGCCCGCCAGGCGGGGCAGGTGCGAGTCGCTGCCGTCGTCGTACGCGCCGATCGCGCCCGGCGGCTCGCCCTCGAGCTCGCCGGCCGCGTCGACCGCCACCTGCAGCAGCATGCGCTCCTCGAGCTCGAACGACCCGGCCAGGAACCGCTTCAACGCCATGCGGAGGCCCGGCGGCTCGACCTCCGACAGGTAGCCCAGCTGGCCCACGTTCACCCCGACGACGGGGACCCCCTCGGCGGCGACCAGGTCGACCGTGCGGAGCATCGTGCCGTCGCCGCCCAGGCTCACGGCCAGGTCGAGTCCCCGGCTGAACTCCTCGTCCGTGGCGCCGAGCTCGCTCAGCCCGGCGATGCCGGCGTCGCGGATCGGCAGGCGCACCTCGTGGCCGCGCTCGGTCAGCCATGCGGCCGCGTCGCGCGCCAGGTCGGCCGCCTGTTCGCGCTCGTGGTGCAGGATCATGCCGACGACAGCCATGGCGACGCCCCTAGGCCCGGGTGTGCGCGATGGCCTCGTCGACGACGCTCGTGAGGTCGACGGGCCGCGCGGCGGGGGTGGGCGTTGTGCGGGCATGGACGAGGAACTCGACGTTCCCCTCCGCGCCGGTGATCGGAGACACCATCACCCCCATGATGGCTGCTCTGTGACCCTCCAGGGCGCGCACCACGTCGTCGAGCACCCGCCGCCACACATCGGGGTCGCGGATCACGCCCCGGCCGCGGGACGCGTCCTGGCGCCCGGCCTCGAACTGCGGCTTCACGAGAAGCACGAGATCTGCGTCGGAGCCGGCGAGGGCGACGAGGTTGGGCAGGACGGTGCGGAGCGAGATGAACGACAGGTCGGCGACCACCAGCGCGAACGGCGGGCCGAGGTCGCCGGCAGCGAGGTCGCGCACGTTGACCCGCTCGTGCACCTCGACGCGAGGGTCGGCACGGAGCCGCTCGTGGATCTGCCCGTAGCCGACGTCGACCGCCACCACCCGGCGGGCGCCGCGTTGGATCAGGCAGTCGGTGAAGCCGCCGGTGGAGGCGCCGGCGTCGAGGGCTCGCACCCCGGCCACGGGCACCGTGAACCGGTCGAGGGCGGCGTCGAGCTTCTCACCGCCCCGCGACACGAACGGCGGTGCGTCACCGGACACCAGCACCGGCTCGTCGGGTGCGACGAGCCGGGCGGGCTTGAGCGCAGGAGCGCCGCCGACGGTCACCCGGCCGGCGTCGATGGCGTCGCGTGCCTGCGACCGGCTGGCCGCCAGCCCTCGACGGACCAGCTCCGCGTCGAGCCGGCGGCGGACAGGAGGCGTGACCGCTCCCGCGTCAGCTGGTGGAGGACGACGTCGACGAGGAGGCGGTTCCGGTCGACGCCTTCTTGGCGGACGACTTCTTCGCCGAGGACTTCTTCGCCGACGACTTCTTCCCGGTCGACTTCTTCGCCGGCGCCTTCTTGGCGGGCAACTTCTTCGCCGAGGACTTCTTGGCCGAGGACCTCTTGGCGGTCGACTTCTTCGCCGAGGACTTCTTCGCCGAGGACTTCTTGGCGGTCGACTTCTTGGCGGTCGACTTCTTCGCGGACGCCTTGGCCGACGACGGCGCGGTCGTCGTCGCGCGGGCACCACGCCGCCCCGGTGCGGCCTGGCTCAGCACGGCGCTCGCCGTGTCGGCGAAGCGCTGCACCATCCGTTCGATGTCGTCGCGGGTCGCCAGGTCGCGCTTGGCGAGCTGGTCGTCGATCTCGGTGCGGACGGCGTCGATCAGCTTCTCGCTGTTGCGCCTGCTGCGCTCCACGAGCTCGTCGAGCGCGGCCTGCGCGTGCTCTGCCTGCACGGCGCCCGCACGCACGAGGTCGCGGATCAGTTCCTCTGCACGACTCTGCGTCAGCGCGGTGAAGGTCATGCCCGCGTCGAGCAGCCGCTTGAGCAGATCGTTGTCGGCCATGGCGCGGAGGTTACGACCGGCCCTGCCTGCTGGCAACGACTGCGGCAGGCGGCGCCACCCTCGCTACGTTCGTGGCGGTGCTCCCCCTCCGCGACGACAACCCGGTGCGCACGACACCGGTGGTCACCTGGGCCATCCTGGCTGCGTGCCTGGCGGTGTTCCTGCTGTGGCAGCCGACCCCGTTCTCCGACACCGTCGACGACGTCGAGTTCAACCTGCGGCACGCGGCGATCCCGTGCGAAGTGGTCGAGGGCCGGCCCCTCACCGTCGACGAGGTCGTGCTGACCTTCAACGCCGGCCAGGAGGACGCGTGCGGCGAGGGGGCGGCCGCGTCACCGGCCTTCGACGGGGACAAGAACGTGTGGCTGGCGGTGGTGGTGTCGATGTTCCTCCACGGCGGCGTGCTCCACCTCGCCGGCAACCTGCTGTTCCTCTGGGTGTTCGGCAACAACATCGAGGACCGCCTGGGCAAGGTGGCGTTCGCCGCCTTCTACCTCGCGGGCGGAGTCGCCGCCACGGCCGCGCACGTGGCCGTCGGGGCGTCGTCGACCGTGCCGGTCGTCGGCGCCTCGGGCGCCATCGCCGCCATCATGGGCGCCTACCTCGTGCTGTACCCGAACGCCCGGGTCCGCACCGCGGTGTTCATGATCCTCATCACCGTCGTCGACATCCGCGCCAAGTGGGTGCTCGGCTTCTGGTTCGTGCTCCAGTTCTTCACCGATCCCAACCAGGGCGTCGCATGGGTGGCCCACGTCGGGGGCTTCGTCTTCGGCGCGGCGGTCGCGCTCGTCATCCGGTCGGTGGGCCCGCCGCCGCAGGCGTTGCACCCCGGCGGGTACCGCCCCGGGCACTGGCCGCCGCCCCCGGGCGGCGACGACCGGGGCTTCGGCGGGCGCTACTGACCGGCGCCCGCCGCCACCAGCGCTGCGAGGCTGTCGGCCACCATGTGCGGGGCCGGGGTCACCGGCAGGTCGGACGGCCGCGTGACCCCCGTGAGCACGAGGGCGAAGCGGTAGCCGAGAGCACCCGCGAACGTGCCGTCGGTCTCGGGCCGGTCGCCCACGACCACGCCCTCGTCGCCCCCCATCGTCCGCACCAGGTCGGCCATCGGCGCATGCGGCTTGCCGGCGACGACAGGCGCGGTGCGGGACGCGTAGGCCACGGCCGCGACGATGGCACCGCCGCCCGGGATCGGTCCGCCGGGCGTCGGGTAGGTGGCGTCGTCGTTGGTGGCGATCAGCCGGGCGCCCCGCTGGATCGCACGAACCGCGACCCGCAGGCGCTCGTAGTCGAAGTCGCGATGGAACCCGACGACGACCGCGTCCGCATCGCCGGTGCGCACAGCGGTCGCGCCGCGTGCGGTCACGGACTCGTCGATGCCCGGACCCCCGCACACGAGCACCCGCTCGCCCGGCTCGACGAGCCGAGCCGCCGCCATGGCCGAGGTCACCACCGCACCGCTCGCGTCGATGCCCATCCCAGCCAGCTTGGCCTCCTGCTCGCGGAGCAGCGCGGACGAGTTGTTCGTGGCGAACAGGACGCGATGCCCGCCCGCCTGCAGCCGCGCCACCGCGTCCGCCGCGCCGGCGATCGGCTCGTCGGTCAGCCACACCACCCCGTCGAGATCGATGACCCAGGTCACCGGCGGATGGTGGCAGGCCGCCGCCGTGCCCGCCAGCAGCCTCGTGTGCCACACTCCCCCACCATCTGGGGAGGCGCGGTCTGCGGACCGCACGGGTGGGGGTTGGGAGATGCTGAACGACGGCGTGCCGGTCGAGGGCGGGCAGAGACCGGTCGGGCCGGTCGGCCACCGTGAGGTCCGCGCCGCCCGGTGGTGGTCGCCCGTCTCTGCCCGTGTGCGGCCTCGCGCCGCGCCCGGCGGGTACCAGCCCGAGCTCGACGGCCTGCGCGCCGTCGCCGTCATCGCCGTGTGGGTGCACCACGCGACCCTGGTGGCCCCCGCGCTGTACCCGCACACCATGCCGCACGGCATCTACCTGTCGGCCGGGGTCCAGTTGTTCTTCGCCCTGTCCGGGTTCCTGATCTACTCCCCCTTCGTCCAGGCACACCTGACCGGCGGCCCCTCCCCGTCGTTGGCGACCTACGCGCGGCGCCGGATCACCCGGATCTACCCGGCCTACCTGGTGGCGTTCCTGGCGCTGTGGGCGCTCGGATGGATCGTGGTGGACGGCGGGTGGCACCTCTTTGCCGACCTGACGCTGACCCAGCTGTACTGGCCGCACGGCGGCGAGAACGGCATCGTGCCGGCGTGGACGTTGTGCGTGGAGGTGAGCTTCTACGCCTTCGTCCCGCTGTGGGCGGTGCTGGTGCGACGAGCGGCG
>JAFGPU010000500.1 GCA_016936035.1 Acidimicrobiales bacterium | reverse complement strand
TGCTCGACAGCCCCGTCGACGACCGGCTGGTCGAGGCGGTTCACGACCAGACCCACGGCATGCCCGACCTCGTCGAGCTGCTGCTGTCGGCCTGGGTCGACACCGGGACGGTCAGCGGGGGGCGGCTGACCGCGCCGCCGCCACCGCCGGGCCCCGCGCTCGTGGCCGCGGTGCGGTCCCGGGTCGACGAGCTGGCCCCGGCGGCCCGTACCGTGCTCCAAGCGCTGAGCGCCGGTGCCGACCTCGACGACCAGCTGCTGGGGGCCACCACCGACATCGCCCCCGACGGCCTGGGCGACGCCATCGACGACCTGCACGCCGCGGGCCTCGTGGTCCCGGGCGCCGGCGACGTGGTGCCCCTCGTCGCTGCTGCGGTCGACGCGATGACACCGGTGGCCGACCGCCGGCGCTTCCACGCGTTGCTGGCCGCGGCGTTGAGCGAGCGGGGCGCGCCGGCCACCCGCACCGGCGAGCACCTCGCCGCCGCGGGTGCCCAGGGCCCCGACGTCGCCGCGGCCTACGTCGCCGCCGGCGACGCCACGCTGGCCGAGGCACCGGAGCTGGCGGCGGGCTGGTACGACCGGGCGATGGCCGCCGGCACCCCGCCGGGGGCGATCGCGGCTCGCCGTGCCGAGGCCGCGGCCCTGAGCGGCGACACGGTCACGGCGCTGCGGCTGGCGGACGCCGTCGTCGCGGACCCGTCGAGCGACGAGCGGCCCCGTGCCCTCGCGGTGATGGCGGCGCTACTGCCCGCCCGCGGGTTCTGGCGCCGGTCGTCGGCTGCCTTCGCCGAGCTCGCGGAGCAGGACGGGCGGGCGGCGCCAGGCGCTCCGGCGCAGGACGTCCCGCAGCGCAACGCCGAGGCGTGGCCGCTGCTGGCCAGCATCGGGGCCGTCGCGACCGGCGGCCCGCTGCCGAGCGTCGCCACGGACGACGGCGGTGACCCCGCCGGCGAGGCGCTGTCCGGGCTGGAGGCCGAGTCGCTGCGCCTCGCCCGCAACGGCCTCGTGGCGGCAGCCACGCCGGGCACGACGCAGCCCCTGGCACCGTTCCTCGAAGCGGCCGAGCTGCTCGAGTCGGCGCACACCACGCTGGTGCTGCCGACCACGCCGCACGCCATCGGCGCCACCGTCGCGCTGGCGCTCAGCGAGCTGTCCACCGCCGAGCACCTGCTCACACGGGCGCGCGACCACGGCGTCGGCGGTGCACCGTTGCAGGCCCACCACCGCCTCGCGCTCGGCTGGGTGGCGGTGCGCAGCGGCCGGTGGTCTGCGGCCCAGGCGGCGCTCGACGAGAACGGCGACGCGGCGCTGGCGCCGCGCGAGGTGCTGATCGCCGCGGCGATCCAGGCGGGGCTCGCCCGTCGATCGGGCGACCTGACCCGCCTGACCGATGCGTGGAACCGGGCCGAGGGCGTGCTGCTGCGACACCCGGCCGACCTGTTCACGCTCGATGTGGTCGGCGAGCTCGCCATCGGCGCCGCGCGCCTCGGGCTGTGGGACCGGGTGGCGCCCAAGGCGCGCGAGCTGGGCGACGTCGTCCGGGCGCTCGGTGAGCCTCCGCTCTGGCTGCTGCCCCTCCGGTGGATCGGCCTGCAGGTGGCGCTGGCCACCGACGACCACGACGCCGCTGTGCGGCGGGCGGCCGAGGTCGAGGCCACCAAGCCCGTCCACCCCCGGCTCGGCGCCCTGGCCGAGGCGGCCCGGGCCTGGGTGGCCATCCTCGGCGGCACCGCAGAGCCCGACCACGTGGCGTCCGTGGCCCAGTCGTTGTCGGGCCTCGGGCTCACGTGGGAGGCGTCGCGGTTGACGGGGCAGGCGGCCATCCGGTCGTCAGATCCGTCGGTCACGCGGGCGCTGCTCGAGCAGGCGCGCGACCTCAAGGCGGCGCTGCCCACCTCCGACCCCGCCGATGCGCCCGGCGCGACCAGTGTCCTGTCCGAGCGCGAGCAGATGGTGGCCCAGTACATCGTCGACGGGCTGACCCACAAGGAGATCGGCGCCCAGCTCTACATCTCGCCCAAGACGGTCGAGCATCACGTGGCGAAGATCCGCCAGAAGCTCGGGGCGTCGACCCGGGCCGAGATGCTCGCCGCCCTGCGCTCGCACCTGGCGGCCTGATCCACGGCGGTAACCCACCTCGTTGCGTTGTTCCTCCACGCCGCTCCGTCGCATTCGCACGATGCGAGGTTGCGCAACCCGGTAGGGCGACGATTTGTGCTCCGCTCATTACAGGTGTAACGTCAGCGCAACCTCGTAACAGCAGCGAGGCACACGTACCGCTGGGACATGCTGTCGGTCAGTGTGTCCAGGTGTGCTGGTCCGGTGGTCGGTCCCGTCCGCCCGCCTCGACCGCCGGGCCGGCGCACCTGGGTTCACTGGCACCACGCCGGTGGCGGCTCCCCCCGCTCCACCGGCGGTCTCGATCGTCGAGCGCCCGCCCGAGCGTCAGCTCGTCGGCCGCAGCTCTCGACGTGGCGGTGGCTCCCCCGCCCGCAGCCTCAGCCCTCGACCTCGCGCCGGCCCTCGAGCGCCCGCCCGAGCGTCAGCTCGTCCGCGTACTCGAGGTCGCCGCCGACGGGCAGCCCGCTGGCGATGCGGGTCACGCTCAGGCCCAGTGGCTTGAGCAACCGGCCCAGGTACATGGCGGTCGCCTCGCCCTCGAGGTTGGGGTTGGTGCACAGGATCACCTCGGTGACGCCCTCGCGCTCGATCCGCTCGAGCAGCTCGCGCACCCGCAGCTGGTCGGGCCCGACGCCCTCGATCGGGCTGATGGCCCCCTGCAGCACGTGGTAGCGGCCGTGGAACTCGCCGGTCTTCTCGACGGCGACGAGGTCTCGCGGCTCCTCGACGACGCACACCACCGTGGGGTCACGTCGGCTGTCCGCACAGATGCCGCAGAGCTCGCCCTCCGCCACGTTGAAGCACGTCCGGCAGAACGACACCTTGTCCTTCACCTCGGCGATGGCCCGCGACAGACGCAGCGCGTCCTGCTTGCTGAGCTTGAGCAGGTGGAACGCGATGCGCTGCGCCGACTTCGGGCCCACGCCCGGCAACCGGCCGAGCTCGTCGATGAGGTCCTGGACCGGCCCGGCATAGACCGCCACGGCGCGACGCCCTACCGGTCCGGGTCGTCGGGCGAGCCGGTGGCGCCGCCGAACATCTCGCCGAGACCACCGATGTCGAGGCCGCCGAGGGCGCCGAGCGCTTCCCGCTGCAGCTCGGTGACCTTGACCCCGGCGTCGTGGAGCGCGGCCACGATGAGATCCTGGAGCATCTCGATGTCGTCGGGGTCGACCACCGCGGGGGCGAGGGTGACGGCGGTGACCTCGCCGTTGCCGGTCATCTGCACGGTGACGACGCCGCCGCCGGCCGTGCCTTCCACCACCCGCTGGGCGGCCTCGGCCTGGGCGCTGAACGCCTGCTGGGCCGATTCGAGCAGCCCGCCGAGGTCGCCGAGCCCCCCCGGCCCGCCGGGCGCAGCGTCGCCGCCGGGCGCGCCGGGACCACCGACCACCTCGGGGACCTCGGGGGGCGTGTCGGAGTTGTCGGTCATGGGTCCTCCTCGAGCACGTGGCCGCCACCGAACTCGTGCAGCAGCATGTCGACGCCGTTGGTGGCGACGTCGTCGGCGTCGCGCAGCTCCGCCGGGTCGATGGTCTCGTCGCCGTCGTCGTGTCCGGAGACCACCGACGCCGGCCCTGCGGCCGTGCTGGCCGCGACGGGGTCGCCGGGCGGCGCGTCGCCCCCACCGTCGCCGTCGACCACCACCACGACGGCCAGCGCTCGGCCGAAGTGGTCGGCCAGCGCCTGCTCCACCTCGCGGCGGAACGTGTCGCACGCGCTCTGGTGCCACGAGTTGGGCACGGTGAAGCGCAGCGTGCCGTCGCCGGGCGGGGCCCAGCGGCCGCCCCGCCACTTGCTGCGGATCTTCACGGGCAAGCTGGCCAGCACGCCGCCGGTCCAGGCGGCTTCGAGCTCGGTCAGCGCGGGCAGGTCGCCTGGCGAGGCGCCCGCGGGCGTCGTCGAGTCGCCGGCGGCCGCGTCGTCCGGTGCGCCGGCTGTTACAGGCGCTGCCGCGTCGCCGGTGCGGGTCGCCGCGCCACGACGGGTGGCCCCGCCGGAGGGGTCGGCCGTGCCCGCGGCCGGGGAGCGGTTCGCGGTGCGGCTCGGACGGGCCCCGGCCGACGGACCCGTCGGCGCGTCATCGGCGACCGCCTCGCCGGCAGCGCCGGAGGTGGCCGTGCGCCCGCGCACCACCGCGCCGAGGGTCGGCCGGCCCGCTCCGGGCGCAGACGCCGATGCCTCGGGCGCATCGGCCGGGCGTGGGGTGCGTGCCGTCGACAGGGCGTCGCGAGCGGCGGCTGCTCCCGGTCCGCCCGACCCGGCCGACCCGGCCGAACCGGCTGGCGAGGTCGTCGCGCCGTGCCCGCCGCCGGACGCAGCGCCTCCCCGGGTGGGGGCGCCGCCGGCGGACGCTGGCGACGATCCGCGGGCCCGTGCGGACCCGCCCGAGGCTCCGGGCCCCTGGTCGGGACCGCCGGCCGAGCCACCGGTGGGAAGTCCCCGCTCGAGCCGGTCGAGCCGGTCGAGCACCGCTTCGAGCGTGCGGTCGACCGCCGGCTGCGTGATGCGCACGAGCGCCACCTCGACGACGATGCGCGGGTCGGGCTTGCGTGACAGCTCGGTGAGGGCCTCGCCCAGCACGTCGAGGGCGCGGGTCAGGCCGGCGGGGCCCAGCCGCTCGCCCACACGCGCGGCGCGCTCGCGCTCGGCGGGCGCCAGGTGCACGTCCCCGGCGCCCATCTCCGACAGGAAGGCGTCGCGCAGCGCGGCGATGACGTTCTCGCCCAGGGTGCGGGGGTCGCGCCCCGAGGCGACCGCGTCGGCGACGGCCACGAGCACCTGCCCGGCGTCGCGCTCGCACAGGGCGTCGAGCACCGCGTCGACCGGCTGGGCTTCGTCGACCACCTCGCCGAGCGCCGCCACCTGGTCGAGGGCCGAGAGGGTGTCGCGCGCCGACCCACCGCCGCTGCGCAGGACGTGGTCGACCGCCTGGTCGACGGTCTCGGACTCGAGCTGCAACCCCGCGTCGGCGATGACGTGGCGCACGTGGTCGGCCAGCACCTCGGACGGCAGCAGGCGGAACTCGAAGTGCTGGGTGCGGCTGCGAATGGTGGGCCGCACCTTCTGCGGGTCGGTCGTCGCGAGGACGAACACGACGTGGGCGGGCGGCTCCTCCAACGTCTTCAGCAGGGCGTTCTCGGCGCCCTGGCTGAGCATGTGCACCTCGTCGAGGATGATGACCTTGCGGGTGCCGGAGGTGCCGAGCGGTACGCGCTCGAGCAGGTCGCGCATGTCGTCGACCTTGCTCTTCGACGCCGCGTCCTGTTCGAGCAACCAGTCGGTGACCCGCCCCTCGGCGACGGCCACGCAGTTCTCGCACTGGCCGCACGGCTCGCCGTCGACCGGCGCCGCACAGTTGAGCACCTTGGCGAGGATGCGCGCGGTCGAGGTCTTGCCCGTGCCCCGGGGCCCGCTGAACAGGTAGGCGTGCCCGACCCGACCGTCCCGCACGGCGTTGCGCAACGCCTTGGTGACGTGATCTTGGCCGAGCACCTCGTCGAACCGCTGTGGCCGGTAGCGGCGGTAGAGCGACTGGTAGGAGGCCATCGCGGCGATGCTACCGGTGGGCGGACGGCGCCCGTGCCGGGCGCGGCGCCGGGACGCGGAACGCCCGTGACCCCAGGTGACGGCCAGGCGGTCTGCGGCACACCACAGGCTCCGCTGAGAGCTGCTGCCTCCCGGCCCTGACTCGGTTCACGGGCTGCAGTTGCACAGGACCCGGCCGCCACCTGCG
>JAFGPU010000499.1 GCA_016936035.1 Acidimicrobiales bacterium | reverse complement strand
CGTGGGGCGAGGCGCCCGACCGCCGCGGCGTCGCCGACCGCTTCCCGGGCGCGGTCACCCCGGTCGAGCCCGATCGGTCGATCTGCCGCGACGCTCTCGGCTGAGGCCGGGGCCTTCCGCCGCCGTTGACACGACGCTGATCGGTCGTATCTACTGACGGTCGTGGGGGAAACGACCGTTGGCGACGCGACCGGCTCGCGGATGGCGGCGATCGGCGACGGCGACCTGCCCACGCGCATGCTCGTTTTCGGCGTCGCCCGGCACGACGGCGCCATCGCCGCGGCCGACGTGTTCGCGGTCGCCGCGGCCTGCCACCGGTCGACCGAGCAGGTGCGCTCGTGCCTGCGTCGCCTGGTCGGCGAGGGTCTGTTCCGTCGCGAGGGCGTCGGCCAGCACGCCGTCTACCACCCCACCGACGACGGGTTGCGCGCCCTCGCCGCGTTCGCCTCGCGCGCCATCAGGGCCCACGTGCAGGACACGCAGCGCGACGGGTGGGACGGGCGCTGGCACCTCGTCGGCTTCGCCGTGCCCGAGGCCCGGCGCTCCGCCCGCGACACGCTGCGCGACCACCTGGTCGTGCTCGGCGGCGCGGCGATCCACAACGGGCTCTACGTGAGCCCGCACCCGTGGGACAAGGACGTGGTCGCCACGGCCGAGCAGCTCGACCTCGTCGACCACGTCACGCTGGCCGTCACCGACGAGCTGAGCATCGGCGGCGAGAGCGACCGCCGCGCCCTCGCCGCTCGGCTGTGGCCGCTCGCCGACCTGGCGGTGCGCTACCGCGCGTTCGTCGACCGGTGGTCGTCCGTGCCCGACCAGCTCGGCACGATGCAGCGGCGCCGCGAGCGCCTGCCCGACACGGCCTACCTCCCGGGGGCGCTCGCCATGGGTCTCGCCTACCGCTCGTGCCTCGACGCCGACCCGCTCCTCCCCCCGGAGCTCCTCCCCCGGCCGTGGCCCGGGCGCGAGGCCCGCGACCTGCTGGTGCGCAGCAGACGCCTGGCGCTGCGCATCCGGGCCGAGAGCGACCGGCCCGCCCTGTTCGCCACCTACGACGACCTGGTCGACGGCGCGCTGCCGCCCGACGACCACCCGACGGCCGGCGACGCGCCGTGAGCCGGCGCGCCCCCGGGAACGCACCGATCCTGCACCACCGAGGAGGATGACAGTGAGGTTCGGCATCTTCTACGAGCACCAGCTCCCCCGGCCGTGGCAGCCGGAGAGCGAGCACACGCTCTTCAAGGACGCCCTCGACCAGATCGAGCTCGCGGACAGGCTGGGCATCGACTACGTGTGGGAGGTCGAGCACCACTTCCTCGAGGAGTACTCGCACTCCTCGGCCCCCGAGGTCTTCCTGGCGGCGGCCAGCCAGCGCACCTCGCGCATCCGCCTCGGGCACGGCATCGTGCCGCTGCCCCCCAACATCAACCACACCGCCCGGGTGGCCGAGCGCATCGCCACCCTCGACCTGGTGTCTGACGGGCGTGTCGACTTCGGTACCGGTGAGTCGACCTCCGAAGCCGAGCTCGCCGGCTTCCGGGTCGACCGCGCCACCAAGCGCGAGCAGTGGGACGAGGCGCTGGACGCCGTCACCCGCATGTTCGTCGAGTCGCCGTTCGGCGGTTACCAGGGCAAGCACCTGGAGATGCCGGTGCGCGAGGTGCTGCCGAAGCCGCTCCAGAAGCCGCACCCCCCGCTGTGGGTGGCGTGCAGCCGGCGCGACACGATCCACCTCGCCGCCACCAAGGGCATCGGCGCGCTGAGCTTCAGCTTCGTCGAGCCCGACGAGGCCCGCACGTGGGTGAACGACTACTACGACACCATCGCCTCCGAGGCGTGCGTCCCCGGCGGATTCGCTGTCAACCCCAACCTGGCCGTCGTGCTGCCGATGATGTGCCACCCCGACGAGATGACCGCCATCGAGCGCGGCCTGGACGGCGCCCACTTCTTCGGGTACAGCCTGGGCCACTGGTACGCGTTCGGCGAGCACACCCTCGGCCGCACCAGCGTCTACGACGAGTTCGAGAAGAACCGAGACGCCTTCGGGTTCCGGCGCCAGACCGCCGCCCAGACCGGCCAGGTGCTGGGGGCCAAGCTGTTCGAGAAGGGCGTCGGGGCGCTGCGAGGAGCCATCGGCACGCCGGACCAGGTCCGCGACCTGCTGCGGTCGTACGAAGAGGTCGGCGTCGACCAGGTCATCTTCGTGTCGCAGACCGGCAACACGCGCCACGAGCACATCTGCGAGTCGCTCGAGCTGTTCGCCCGTGAGGTCATGCCCGAGTTCGCCGAGCGCGCCGACGAGCGCGACAACGCCAAGCTGGATCGCCTCGCGCCCGCCATGGAGGCCGCCCTCGCCCGCCGTGAGCCGGCGCGCGAGGTGCCCGACACCGTGTTGAAGAACGTCTTCATGGGCTCCTGAGCCCGCTGGGCGGCAGATCCCGACCTCTCCCCCCGAGGTCGGCGCCGACGGTCCCCGGGAACAGCCACCCTTCCCGGCTCCCGGGGCCGTCGGCAGCTCGTCAGGGCAGCGCCCCGGCTGCTCGCCTCCCCGCCGCGTTTGAACCGCGTTCAAGCAGGTCGCCGGTAGCGTGGCCTGCCGTGTACCACGCCCTGGGGATGAGCACCGAACCGACGCCACCCGCCACGGCCAGTGGCCAGCGCAGGTGACTCGCGATCCCGCGCCCGTTCCAGCGCACGCGATGCGCGAGCGCGTGGCCCGGCGCCTCGACGCAACGGGCCGGTACCCCCGCGCGGTGCTGCTGGTCGCCCTCACAGGCCTCTTCGCCACGACGTTCCCGGTCACCGTCCTCACCCTGGCCATTCCCACCATCGCCGAGGACTTCGCCGTCAGCGAGGCGAGCCTGGCCTGGGTCATCACCCTCCCCGTCCTGGCCTCCGCTCTGGCTCTCCCCGTGCTGGGCAAGCTGGGCGACCTCTACGGCCACCGCCGGGTGTTCGTCATCGGCTTCGGCGTGGCGGTCGTCGCCACCTGCCTGACCGCCACGGCGAGCACGCCGGCGCTGCTCATCGCCTGGCGCACGCTCAGCCAGGTCGCGGGTGCCAGCACCATGCCCAGCTCGCTGGCGCTCATCAACTCGGTGCACCACGGCAAGCAGCGCGCCAGCGCCATGGGGTGGTGGTCGATGATCTCGGCCGGCGCGCCGGTCATCGGCCTGACCGTGGGCGCCCCGGTGATCGACGCCGTGGGCTGGCCGACCCTCTTCCTGCTGCAGTCGGGTCTCATGGTGGTGCCGGTCGCCGCCTCGTGGCTGGTGCTGCGCGAGACGCCGCGCCGGCTCGCCCGCTTCGACCTGCCCGGTGCGGTGGCGCTCGCCGCGGGCGTCGGCCCGCTGCTGCTGGCGGTCGACCAGGCGCCCGAGTGGGGGCTCACCAGCGTGGCGGTGCTCGGCTGCCTCGTCGCCGCGGTCGCCGGGCTGCTGGTGTTCGCAGCCATCGAGCGCCAGGCCACCGCTCCCCTGGTGCCGATGACGTTGCTCCGGTCACGCGAGTCGACGTCGTCGCTGGCGACCGGCTTCTTCACCGGGGGCGCCTACATGGGCGGGTTCTTCCTCGCCAGCCTGCTGGTGGTCGCGCAGTTCGACTACTCGTTGACGAGCGCCGTCCCGATCCTCAGCATCAGACCCGCCCTGTTCGCGCTCATGTCGCCGGTCGGTGGCCGGGTCGCCGGGCGCGCCGGCACACGGGCGGCCGCCATCGCCGGATCGCTCACGCTGGCGGCCGGCATGGTCGCGCTCGCCATCGGCTCGGCGACCGGGTCGCTCGTGGTGGTGGTCGTCGGCGGTTTCGTCCTGCAGGGCATGGGCTTCGGTCTGCTACGTCCCGCCATCACGACGGCGCTCGCGGATGCCGTCGACGAGCGCGACCTCGGCATGGCCGGCGCAGCCGAGCGCCTGACCGGCCAGGTGGGCGTCGCCTTCGGCATCACGATCCTGGCGACGATCTACGACGGCGACGTCGACCGCTTCGCGCCGGCGTTCGCGGTCGGCGCCGCGTTCGCGCTCGCGGGCACCGTGGCCGCGTGGGGCATGCGCCGCCACGTGCGCCCGGGGCCGATCACGGACGAACCGTCGTCGGCGGCGGCCGGCACGGCGCAGGTGGTCCGACCCGTCTCGCCGGCCGAGGCCGGGCGCGACGCCGCACCGCCCACCGACACCGCCACCACCCAACCGGCTCATGGCCCGGCACCACCCACCGAGACGGCCGAGGCGGCCCTGGCGGGCGACGACGCCGGGCGGCGCGGGGGCGTGCGCTGAGGTTTCGGGCTCCGGGGCACCGAGCCCGGGGCCATGGCCGAGTCGTCGGGCGGGCCCGTCGCGCATCGGCGGCGGAGCGGTCGCCGCCCGGGACGCCCTGCTGCGACCGAGGCAGGCCTGGTCGGTCAGCCGTGGTCCTCGCCGTGCTCCGCGTGATCGCCGTGGTCGCTCACCTGGGCAGCGCCCCAGTCGTGCAGGGCCGTCACCAGGTGGGCGTCGTCGGTGGTGTAGGTGATGCGTCCCCCCGCGGGGGTGTCGGCGTAGGTGACGTCGATGTCGGCCGCACCCTCCTCGAGCGCGGCCAGGCCGGGCATGTCGTCGCCGTGGATGGCGGCCGGGTCGGCGAAGTCGCCGGCCACGAAGCGCTCGGCTTCGTGCGCCAGATGCTCGCGCACGAGCGCGACCTGGTCGGCGTCGTCGGGGTCGTCGGCGACGACCGTCTGCACCAGACCGTCGTCGGTGGGAGCGAAGCGGTGCGTGGTCGCGTCGAGGTCGAAGGGCATGACGGACGCTCCCCGCTCGGCCACCTCGGCCTGGCGGTCGACCGTGGCCCCGTCGCTGTCGGAATCTGACCCGCACGCCGTTGCGGACAGCAGGGCAGCCGGTGCCAGGAACGCGATGGCGGCGGCACGCGCTGCCGCGCGGTGCCGCTGGTTCTGCGTCGGATGCGGTCGGATGCCGT
>JAFGPU010000498.1 GCA_016936035.1 Acidimicrobiales bacterium | reverse complement strand
CGACACAGGAAACGAGGTCGAGGGAACCCCAGGAGTCACGGCTGCTCTCTGTGCGGGACTACGGCCTCGGAGAGCGGACGACGGGTTCATCGGGATCGAGCCGCATATCAGCTGAGTCCGACGTGAACCAACCCGTGGTGATGACGTTCAGACGGTGCGAACCGACCCTCAAGAGGAAGGATTTCGCCGTTTGTCCTCCCACATCAGCCACACCTTCATACCTATGAGCAATACGCCGAACAACACGAGACTCGCAATCAGGATCAGCGAAACCTGGTCGAAGAGACTTGTCAGCTTCCAGTCTCTTGTGGACAGGAAGACGACTCCACTGAGAGCGGCGAGGAAAGTTCCCCTGACGAGTGGCATCAAAGGACGTTCGCGAGACAGTGGATTTCGACTGGTCATAGCCATCTCACAATAGTCCATCCGGGGCAAGCACTTACGAGAGATGCGGTGGAACAGGGATCTACTGTGAAGCCAGCGAGATCCGTACTCTGCGGACGCCCGTCGTTGGCGGCGGTTGATCGCTCCGACGACGACGCAGACCACGCCGACCCGGCTGACGGCAGGGGCTCCAGGTACGGGGGCGCGCGCCGTGGGGTGCCCGCAGGCCGGTCCCGATACCGTCGCCGCCATGCCCGAGACGCCGATGTCGTTCCACATGACCCCTGAGGAGCTGCGCCGGTGGGGCCACGAGGTCGTCGACTGGGTGGCCGACTACCTGGCCACCATCGAGCAGCACCCGGTGGTGCCGGGCGTGGAGCCCGGCGAGGTGCGGTCGTGGCTGCCGCCGGCCCCGCCCGAGAAGCCCGAGCCCTTCGGCGACGTCATCGCCGACCTCGACCGGGTGGTCATCCCCGGCACCACCCACTGGCAGCACCCCGGGTTCCACGCCTTCTTCCCGGCCAACACGTCGGGGCCGGGCATCCTCGCCGACATCGTGTCCAGCGGTCTCGGCACCCAGGGCATGCTGTGGCAGACCGGGCCGGCGCTCACCGAGGTCGAGACCCACGTCCTCGACTGGGTGGTCGACCTGCTGGGCCTGCCCGAGCGGTTCCGCTCGACCGGCGACGGCGGCGGGGTCATCCAGGACTCGGCGTCGTCGGCCACGCTGTGCGCGCTCCTGGCCGCCCGGGAGCGGGCGATGGCGCGTGGCGCCACCCTCGACCAGCTCGTCGTCTACGCGTCGGCGCACGCCCACTCGTCGCTCGAGAAGGGCGCCCGGGTCGCCGGCCTCCGGCCCGACCAGCTGCGACTCGTCGACGTCGACGACGACTTCGCGCTGCGCCCCGAGGCCCTGGCCGGCGCTGTCGCCGCCGACCAGGCGGCGGGGCGGGTGCCGTGCCTGGTGATGGCGACGATCGGCACCACCAGCTCGCTGGCCGTCGACCCGGTCGCGGAGGTCGCCCCGATCGCCGAGGACGCCGGCATGTGGCTGCACGTCGACGGGGCCATGGCCGGGTCGGCCGCGGTGTGCCCCGAGCACCGCGACCAGCAGGCCGGGCTCGAACGGGCCGACAGCTACGTCTTCAACCCGCAC
The DNA here is from genome assembly GCA_016936035.1 of Acidimicrobiales bacterium. GTDB lineage: Bacteria > Actinomycetota > Acidimicrobiia > Acidimicrobiales > VFJN01 > ZC4RG19. Next base: position 1,226 of record JAFGPU010000498.1, on the reverse strand, counting down.
AAGTGGCTGTTCACCACCTTCGACTGCTCGTGCTTCTTCGTGGCGGACCGCGCTCCGCTCATCCAGGCCCTGTCGATCCTGCCCGAGTACCTGCGCAACGCCGCGTCCGAGTCGGGGGCGGTCATCGACTACCGCGACTGGCAGGTGCCGCTCGGTCGGCGGTTCCGGGCGCTGAAGCTCTGGTTCGTGCTCCGCTGGTACGGAGCCGAGGGCCTGCGCCACCACGTGCGCGAGCACGTCCGGCTCGCCCAGGAGCTCGCGGCCCGGATCGAGGCCGACCCCCGGCTCGAGCTGGCCGCACCGGCCCGCCTCAACCTGGTGTGCTTCCGCCACGTCGACGGGGACGGCCCCACCGAGGCGCTGCACCACGCGCTCAACGCCACCGGCCGCGTGTACCTGACCCACACCCGGCTGGCCGACCGGTACGTCGTCCGGGCCAGCATCGGCGCCTGGACCACCGAGCAGCGCCACGTCGACGCCCTGTGGCGCCTGGTCGACGAGCTGGCGTGAGCCCGGCCGGCGGCGCCGGGCGCCGGGCCGAGGCGGCGACTGGCGTGCGCCCGCCGGTGGCGGGGGGCCGAGCCGGGCCTCGGTAGACTTCACGCTTTCCCCGGGAGAGCCCCGGCGAGCGTCAAGGTGGTGGCCGCGATGGCCGAAGTCGAGATCGGTACCGGCAAGACGGCGAGGCGGGCCTACCGGCTGGCCGACGTCGCCATCGTGCCCAGCCGCCGCACCCGCGACCCCGAAGACGTCGACATCTCGTGCGAGATCGACGCCTACCGGTTCGAGGCGCCCGTGCTGGCGGCGCCCACCGACAGCGTCACGTCGCCGGCCACGGCCATCGAGCTGGGGCGGCTCGGCTCGGCCGGGGTGCTGCACCTCGAGGGCCTGTGGACCCGCTATGACGACCCCGAGCCCGTCTTCGACGAGATCGCCGGCCTGGCGGCCGCCAAGGCCACGCGCCGGTTGCAGGAGATCTACGCCGAGCCGGTGAAGCCCGAGCTGATCGGGCAGCGCATCGCCCAGATCAAGGACGCGGGCGTCACCTGCGCCGTGGCCGTCACCCCCCACCGCACGCTCGAGCTGGCCGACGCCGTGCTGCGCGCCGAGCCCGACCTGCTCGTGATCCAGGCGGCCATCGTGTCGGCCGAGCACGTGGCCCGCACCGTCGAGCCGCTCAACCTCAAGGCCTTCATCCGCCACTACGAGCTGCCGGTGCTGGTCGG
>JAFGPU010000011.1 GCA_016936035.1 Acidimicrobiales bacterium | reverse complement strand
TCTACACGGTGGCCGGGGCCATCGACCCCGAGCGGGGTTGGGGCCTGCGCGACGAGACCTGGCAGGCCATGGCGACGCTCGAGCGCTACGGCGGCGCCACCTGGTTCAGCCTGGGCGACCGCGACCTGGGCACCCACCTGTACCGCACCCAGCGGCTCGCCGAGGGCGCCCGCCTCTCGACGGTCACCGCCGAGATCGCCCGGGCCTGGGGCCTCGACCTCTCGGTGGTGCCGGTCACCGACGACCCGCTGCGCACCATGCTGACGCTGGCCGGCGACGGTGACGACGCCGGGCGCGAGGTGGCCTTCCAGGACTACTTCGTGGCCCGCCGCCATGCGGTGCCGGTCAGCGCCGTGCGCGTCGCCGGCGCGTCCGAGGCCACCCCCGCGCCCGGCGTGCTCGACGCGCTGGGCGCGGCCGACACGGTGGTGGTCGCGCCCTCCAACCCCATCGTCTCGATCGGCCCGCTGCTGGCCGTCCCCGGCGTCCGCGAGGCGGTGGCCGCCCGGCGCGAGTCGGTGGTCGCCGTCTCGCCGTTGGTCGGCGGCCGGGCGCTCAAGGGCCCGGCCGACCGCCTGATGCGCGAGCTGGGCCACGACGACTCGGTGGTGGGCGTGGCCCGCCTCTACGCCCCCATCGCGGGCACCCTGGTGATCGACACGGCCGACGCCGCCCACGCGGACAGCGTGCGAGCTGCGGGTTTGCGCTGCGTCGTGACCGACACGATCATGCGTGACCCGGACGCCGCCTCCGCCCTGTGCGGGGTCGCGCTCGGCCTGTGACGGAAGGGGTCGACCTGGTGGCTCGCGGACTCGAGATCCTCCCGGTCGTCGGCGTGGGCGAGGTCCGCCCCGGCGACGACCTGTCGCGCCTGCTGGCCAAGGCAGCGCCCGACCTGGCCGACGGCGACGTGCTCGTGGTCACCCAGAAGGTCGTGTCCAAGGCCGAGGCCCAGATGGTGCCCATCGACCCCAACGATCCCGACAGCAAGGCCAAGATCGTCGAGGGCGAGTCGGTGCGGGTGCTGCGGCGGCGGGGTGAGCTGGTCATCAGCGAGACCCGCCACGGCTTCGTCTGCGCCAACGCCGGGGTCGACCTGTCCAACGTCGAGCACGGCTGGGCGGCCCTGCTGCCCGAAGACCCCGACCGTTCCGCCCGGCGACTGCGCGACGGCCTGCGGGGGCGGCTCGACGTGTCGGTGGCGGTCATCATCAGCGACACCTTCGGCCGGGCGTGGCGCCGGGGCCTCACCGACGTGGCCATCGGCTGCGCCGGCATCCGGGCCGTGGTCGACCTGCGGGGCACGACCGACAGCTACGGGCGCGACCTGGCGGTCACCGAGGTGTGCGTGGTCGACGAGCTGGCCGCCGCGGCCGAGCTGGTGATGGGCAAGGCCAGCGGCATCTGCGCGGCCATCGTGCGGGGCGTCGACCCGTCGTGGCTGGGCCGGGGCGAGGTGCGGGCCGAGGTCGTGCGAAGCGCCGACGAAGACCTCTTCCGCTGAGGCGTACGCCGTCCCCTCAGCCGGGCAGCACCGCTATCCCGAACCGCCGAGCTGCGGCTGCCAGCCGCTGGTCGAACGTGACGAGCGTCGCGTCGTTGGCCACAGCCGCGTCGAGGGCGCAGCAGTCGGGCATCCGCAGGCCGGTGGCCACCCGCATCTCCGCCAGCCGGAGAGGGCTCGCCCCGTCGACCATCGTGGGGGTCACTCCCATCTGGCGGATCGCCTCCTCGACATCTGCACCTCGACCGGCCCGGACAGCGACGACGAGGCATTCGGCCAACGTCAAGGGGTGCGCGACGAGCCGCTCGCCGGCCGCGCCCAGCAACGACGCGGTCGCCTGGGTGTGGTGCGCATCCCGGGGGTCGAGGTGGGCGATGATCGCGCTGGCGTCGAGGGCGCAGGTCATTCCGGCCACTCGTCGCGCAGAGCCTCACGCTCGCCGGTCTTGAACAGTCCGACGATGGAGCCGCTGGTGCGACGGATCGCCTCTCGATGGCGTTCCTCGTGCTCGTCCTGCTGCCGGGCCCACTCGCGCACGACGCGCTGCAGGAGCCGGCTGCGCCGTCCCCGGTCTTCGGGCCACCGTCGGGCGGCGGCGTCGAGGGCTCGCGCGACCTCCTCGGTCTCGGTGACCGTGTGGCGGGGACGGTCGGTCGGCACGACGGAAGTGTAGCACTGGCCTCGCGTGGTGCTGCACCTCTCCCGTGTGCGCGGGACGGTGCGGTCAGCCGTCGCGGGTGCGGAGCCACTCCAGGGTGCGGGCGGTGCCGTCGGCCAGGCTCGTCCAGCTCGACCAGCCGAGCTGCATGGCCGCCCGGGCCGGGTCGAGCACCGAACGCTGCACCTCACCCGGGCGGGCCGCCGCCACCTCGGGCGGCCCCTCGACGCCGAGCGACGCCGCCAGGTGGGCGTAGAGGTCGTTCACCGACGTCTCCACCCCGGTGCCCACGTTGATGAGCAGCCCGTCGCCCCGGGCCCCCGCCCGCACGAGCGCGTCGACGCAGTCGTCGACGAACAGGAAGTCGCGGGTCTGCTCGCCGTCGCCGTAGATCGT
>JAFGPU010000497.1 GCA_016936035.1 Acidimicrobiales bacterium | reverse complement strand
TCGAAGTAGTGCAGGGCGCGCACGTCGCCGGGGGCCAGGTCGGCCGACTCGGCGACCACGAACCAGCCGTTGGGCACCGGGAACGGGTAGCGGGGACCGGCGAAGGTGGTGACCCGCTGGCGCCGGTCGACGTCGCGCAGCAGGTCGGGGTCGTGCGGCATGGGCAGGCCGGCCGGCAGGCCCCCGTTGTCCAGGTTGACCGGCGTCGACGCCACCTCGCCGAGAGCCACGTCGGATGTCGCTTCGTTCACGGCTCCCCCTCCGCCACTCCCCGGCACGGCACCGTCATCCGGCGCCCATCAGGCACCCTCATCCGGCGCCCAGAGTTTTCGACTCGTTGTAGACAATTCCACACGTGTCCGGCGTCACGCAAGGGGTCCCGCCGCCCGGCCACCCGGCCCCGGCCCCGCCCGCGGAGTACCGTGCCGCCATGGCGAGTGCCGACGCGGGGTCATCCGCTCCCCGCCCCCGGGTCGGGCGCCCCCCGCGCATCAACCGCCAGATGATCGCCGAGGCGGCCCACGAGCTGGGCCTGGACGGCCTCACCCTGCGGCGGGTGGCCGACCACCTCGGCGTGTCGATCGCCGCGCTCTACCACCACGTGTCGAGCAAGGACGACCTGATGCGCCTGGCGGCCGAGCTGTCCGCCAGCAAGGTGCCGCTGCCCCAGGATCGCGGTCAGCACTGGGCCGTGTGGCTCTACGAGTGGGCTGCGTACAACCGCGACGCCTTCCTGGCCGAGCCCGGGCTGCTGGCGCAGTACCTCGAGGGCGCCATCTCGGCCGAGGCGATCGCCGGGCACGTCGACGCCATCCTCGGTCTGCTCGTCCGCCAGGGCTTCTCGATCCTCGACGCCAACGCCGCCTACGAGGCGGTGACCGCCTGCGCGCTCGGCACGGTGGTGGGCACCATCCGCGAGCGCGAGGCCGCCGAGGCGGGTCGCACCGTCCTCGCCGCGCACCGTCAGGTCCTCGACCGGGCCCGGCCGGGCGACCTCCCCTACCTGCGCCGCCTGGTGGACGAGGTCGCCGAGCCGTCCGCATCGTCGTTCCACAGCCGCATCGCCACGGTGCTGTGCGGCATCGCCGTCCGCCACGGCGAGGACTGGCCGCCGATCGAGCGCCTCGTCGACGCCGCCGCCCGGTCCGACACGGTCTGACCCCGGGGGCCGGGTCAGGCCCCGAGCTCGTGGACCCGCGTCGGGTTGGCCCCGGTGGCGAACACCTCGGCGCGCTCGCGCAGCGTGGTCGCGTGGCGGTCGATGTCGAGCACCATCACGAAGCGCCGGTCCCTGATGCCCTCGACGACGAGGTCGGCGAGCTCGTCGAGCGGCTGCACCGGCACGCCCTTCTCGCGCAATTCGGCCACCGTCATGGCCGGCGTCGACCGGGGGCGCTCTCGGGCCAGGTCGGCGGGCCGGTTGCGGTCCGAGGTCCACAGCCCGGTGTCGAGCAGGCCCTTGCCCGAGGGGTAGAACACGGCCGCGGACACCCGGGCGCCGTCGGCGTCGAGCTGGGCGGCCAGGCACTCGGTCAGGCACGTGACCGCACACTTGGTGGCCGCGTAGACCGACGCCTGGGGCATCGGCGCGATCGGCCCGTCGGGCGACGACGTGTTGATGACGATGCCCTCGTCACCGCCCTCGAGCATGCGGGGCACGAACGCCTGGATGCCGTGGGCGACGCCGAACACGTTGACGCCGAAGGTCCACTTCCAGTCGTTGGGCGTGGTGTCCCACACCAGGCCGCCGGGCGGCCCGACGCCGGCGTTGTTGCACAGCACGTGGACGGCGCCGTAGGTGCGGTAGGCGGTGTCGGCGAGCGCCTCGACCGACTCGAACGACGTCACGTCCGTTTGAACGCCGGCCACGTCGGCGCCGCCCGCCCGCAGCTCGGCCACGGTCGTGTCGAGGGCGGCCTCTTCGACGTCGGCCACCACGACCCGCATGCCCTCGGCGACGAACCGGTCCACCAGCGACCGACCGATGCCCCCGGCCCCTCCGGTGACCACGGCGACCTTGCCTCGCAGCTCCTGCATCTGCTCCCCCTTCGACGCCGCGCGGGCGCTCAGCTCTGGTGCACGTCGGCCGGCGTCGGGCCGATGCGGTCGGCCACCGCGCGCAGGGCGTCGACGTCGACCCCGTACACCTCGGCGGCGGTGGCGCCCAGGATCCGGGCCGTCTCGTCCTCGGGCACGTCGCGGAAGCGCTCGGCGATCCAGGTGCGCGTGTGCGGGTACGTGCCCTCGGGATGGGGCAGGTCGTTGCCCCACATCAGGTTCCCCACGCCGATCTGGTGCCGCCGGGCGATCTCGTCGGCCCCGGGCGTCGACGCGGCGAAGAAGCAGTTGGCGTCGACGTACTCGCTCGGCCGCCGGGACAGGTCGAGCTTGAAGGCGTCGCCGAACTTGCGGGTGTTGTGGGCGCCGTCCCACTTCTCGTCCATGCGCTGCACGATGTCGGGCACCCACCAGGCGCCGTTCTCGGCGATCGAGTACCGCAGCGCCGGGTGCCGGTCGAACACCCCGGCCAGCACGAGCACCCAGAACGGGCGCGCGGCCCACCACCACGCCTCGGCGGCGTAGATCGACAGGAAGCCGGGGCCGAGCGGGTAGTCGGCCGGCCCGGCACCCGAGTGGGTGTGCACGACCATCCCGGCATCCGCGCAGGTGGACCACACCGGCTCGTAGCACGGGTCGTTGTAGGCGACGGCGTCGAACCACCGGGTCGGGATCATCACCCCCCGCAGCCCCCGCTCGGCGGCGGCCCGGATCTCGGTGACGGCGTCTTCGACCCCGGCCGTGATCGGCACGACCGCGACGCCGATGCGCCGGTCGGGGTTGGTGGCGCAGAAGTCGGCGAGCCACCGGTTGTGGGCCCGCGCCCCGGCCTTCACCGCCGAGGGGTCGACCCCGACGCCCGAGCCGAGGCCCGAGCCGAACGGCGAGCTGGCGAGGCGCCCGGTGCCGAGGACGTCGGCGTCAGGGAACAGCACCTCGGCAGCGACGCCCTCCTGATCGAGGATGGCGTCGCGCACCGTCGGGTCGTAGCCGGCCCGCATCTCGTGGTCGCCGGTCTCCTCGTCCCATTCGTCGACGAACTCGGTGTTGACCATCCGCCCGGCCTCGAGCTCGGCCTGGTGCGAGTCGAACGCCTCGCGGAACTCGGGGTCGAGGTACTCGCGGTAGACGGCGGGCGGCGGCCCGGCGTGGCCGTCGGCCGAGATGACCAGGTACGTGCGCATCGATCCCCCCGGAGGACTTTTCGAAAGCGGTCCGATAATAGGCTCGGGAATGCGGGCCCGGTCAAGGGCCACGCGACGGCCGTCCCGACCGGGCGTCAGCGGTCGAGGCCCTCGGGGCGATTGACGAACCGCTTCGTGCGCTCGTTCCAGAACCACCCGCCCGCCACGCCCGTCCCGCCGTCGGTGTTCACCACCGCGCCCGTGACGAACCTGAACTGCTCCGACGCCAGGGCCACGATGACGTCCGCGTTGTCCTCGGGCGTGCCGAACCGCCCGACGGGCGCCCACCACGACCAGCGGGGATCGGCCCGGGTGGCCTCGTCGTAGACGACCTGGCCCGTGTCGGTGATGTCGGGCGCGATGCCGACCACCCGCACCCCCTTGCGCCCGTACGCAACGGCGAGCGAGGCGGTGAAGTGGTTCACCGCAGCCTTGGCCGCCGCGTAGACGGGGTCGCTCGGGTAGGCGCGGACGCCCTCGATCGACGACACGTTCACCACCACGCCCCGCCCCCGGTCGACCATCCCGCCCAGGAAGGCGTGGGTCACCAGGAACACCTGCCGCAGGTTCACGTCGAGCAGCCGGTCCCAGTGCTCCGGCGTGCTCAGGTGGAACGGCAGCACCTCGAGCCAGTCGCCCACGTTGTTGACCAGCACGTCGACCGCACCGTGGGCCGAGCGCACGTCCGCGGCCATCCCGAGGACGGCGACGGCGTCGGTGACGTCGACCGCGTGGGCGCTGGC
>JAFGPU010000010.1 GCA_016936035.1 Acidimicrobiales bacterium | reverse complement strand
GCTCCTCGGCGACCACGTCCTCGGGCACGTCGTCGCGGGTGAGGTACTGGGGCTTGGCGAAGGCGATGTGGACCGCGATGTCGTGGGCCAGCTCCTGCGAGCCGCCCTCGAGTACGACGACGACGCCGTTCACGCCCCGACCGTCCTGGCGGTGCAGGTAGGTGTCGACGGTCTCGTTGCCGGCCAGCTTGATCTGCACCGCCCGGCCGACCTCGATGTTCTCTTTCAGGGTGACCTTGAGGTCGTCGATCGAGGAGGCGTGGCTCGACACGCCCTCCTCGCCCCGGGCGGCCACCGAATCGGCCAGCTCCTGGGTGAGGCGGATGAAGTTGTCGGACTTGGCCACGAAGTCGGTCTCGCACTTGAGCTCGACCATGCCGACGGTGCCCACGTTGGTGGCGATGGCGATGGCGCCCTGGGCGTTCTCGCGCCCGGCACGGTCGTCGGCCTTGGCCAGGCCCTTCTCGCGCAACAGCTTCCTCGCTGCCTCCATGTCACCGTCGGTCTCGGTGAGCGCCTTCTTGGCGTCCATCATGCCTGCGCCGGTCGATTGGCGCAGGGCTTGCACGTCCTTGGCGGTGAAGTCGGCCATCGGGGCTCAGGACTCCTGGGGGTCGGAGGGGGTGGGCTCGGATGCGGGCTCCGCGGCGGCGGGCTCGGCGGGCGCCTCCGCAGGGGCGGGCTCGGCGGGCGCCTCCGCGGCGGCGGGCGCCTCGGCGGGCGCGGGGGCCTGCGGCGCAGCGGCCGGGGCAGGTGCCTGGCGGGCGCCGGTCACGCGGGCCTCGCGCTGCTGGGACTCGAGCAGCGCCTGCCGGCGGGCCTCGGCCTGCTCGGCGGCGATGCGCTGCTCGTCGTCGACGGAGCGGGGGGCCACGGGCGCCGCGAGCGACGCCATGTGCTTGCCTTCGATGACGGCATCGCTGACGACCCGGCACAGCAGGGTGCCGGAGCGGATGGCGTCGTCGTTGCCCGGGATGACGTAGTCGATGACGTCGGGGTCGCAGTTCGTGTCGACGACGGCCACCACGGGGATGCCGAGCTTGTTGGCCTCGGTGACCGCGATGTGCTCCTTCTTGGTGTCGAGCACGAACACCGCCTGCGGCAGCTTGTCCATGGTGCGGATGCCGCCGAGGTAGCGCGCCAGCTTGTCGAGCTCGCGCGTCTTGAGCAGCGCTTCCTTCTTGGGCATGGCGGCGAACTCGCCGGAGTCGCGCTGGCGCTCGAGCTCGAGCATCTTGGCGACCCGCTTGCTCATGGTCTGGAAGTTGGTGAGCATGCCGCCGAGCCAGCGCTCGTTGATGTAGGGCATGCCGCACTTCTCGGCGTACTGCTCGATCGGGTCCTGCGCCTGCTTCTTGGTGCCGACGAAGAGCACCGTGCCGCCCTTGGCGGTCACGTCGCGGACGAACGTGTACGCGGTCTCGATCCGGCTCAGGGTCTGCTGGAGATCGATGATGTAGATGCCGCCGCGCTCACCGAAGATGAAGCGCTTCATCTTCGGGTTCCAACGGCGGGTCTGGTGCCCGAAGTGGACACCGGCCTCGAGGAGCTGCTTCATGGTGACGACAGCCACGTGGTGGTCCTTTCCCATCGGTTGACGTGGCCGGCCCGGCGCCCGGAGGGCGACCGTGGGGTGGGCCGACTGCGATGTGTGGTGATCTGCGGTGACGTAGCGCGCTCGGTCGGGCGTCCGACCGGCGTGACAGCCTATCGGCGGCGGCCGAGCCGACGCACGTTCGTGTCCTGCGGTCCCCTCGCCGACCGGCCCTCGCCGACCGGCCCTCGCCGACCGGCCTGACCGGGCGACTCACCCGACCGGCAGGCCCGCCGCGGCACCGATGTGGTCCTCGACCCCCGAGATGGCGTGCCCGACCACCACGTCGGCCACCGCGTCGTGCCAGGGCTCGCAGCCGGGCGGTCGTCCGGCCAGGGCCAGGGCCATCTCGGTGGTGGCGGCGTCCGACGCCACCAGATCGCTGTGCGCACCCAGGCCGCCGACCGGCACCGTCACGTTGTCCGCGCCCACCACCTCGGTGTGGGGCGCCGCCACGACCAGGTCGCCGCGAGCGGCGATCGACACGACCCGCACCCCGCCCGGCACGCCCGCGGCGCCGAGGCCGGTCACCACCGTGGAACGCTCCGAGAGCTGGCCGATCGCCGGCGCGCCGGGGTCGGGCCCGATGTCGACCAGGCTCGCGGCCGCGTCCAGCGCCAAGCGGGAACCGAGCCGGCCCGTGGCCGCCGTGGCGGCATCCGCGCCCTGGTGGGGCGTGGCGAGCGTGACCACCACGCCCAGGCGCCCGAGGTCGGCCCCGCGGCGGTCGAGCTCGAGCAGCGCGAGGCGGGTGACGACGCCGCCGAGCGAGTGGGCGTACACGTCCACCACCGCGGCGGGATCGGCCGACGCGACGTCCTCGAGCAGGTCGGCCAGGCGTTCGGCCGCCGCCACCACGTCGCGCTGGGTGTCGGCCGGCCCGTACCCCCGGGCGGCGACGGCGGGGAACGCCGCACCTGTGGCCGCCGTGCGCCCGCCGTTGTAGCTGAACCGCACGACCCGCTCGCCGTCGTAGCCGAGGTCGTCGGTGCGCAGGCCGTCGATGGCGGCGTCATCGCTCGACGACCCGAGCCCGGCAACCGTGACGGCCACCCGCCGCTGCCCGGCGACGGGTCGGACCGGGGGCGGCCCGGTCGAACACGGGCCGGAGAAGAGCACGGCGTCGGCGAGGTCGGCGGCCAGGTCGACGCCGCGGGTCAGCGGGCTCAGCTCGCCGGTGGCGGCGAGCCCCTGGTGCGCGCCGTCGCGCAACCAGCGCACGGTGTCGTCCAGGCTCGGCAACCCGGAGCGCCACGTCATGTCGTCGAGCACGAGGTGGGCCAGGGCGCGGGCCTCGGCGTCGGGAGAGCTGCCCGGTGGGACCTCGAAGGGCAGCAGCTCGACCTCGGCGACCGAGCCGGTGAACAGCGCCGCCGGGTCGAAGTAGTCGTCGCCGGCGCGGGCGCCGAAGTGCAACCGCTCGCCCGCGGTTCCCACCCTGTCTCCCCCGCGCACGTGCTGGCCCCGGGCGACGGCCACCTCGGCGAGGAACGAGTAGCTGGTGCGGACCCCGTCCGCATGGGACACGGTGACGTGGAGCCCGCCGGCGACGGGGCCCGCGAACGACACCGTGCCGTCAGCGCTCGCACGTACCTCGTCGCCCGGCTGGGTGTCGTACTCGATGCCCCGGTTGCCCGCGGCGTACGGGCCGGCCGGCGGGCGGAACGGGTCCGCGATCGGCGCGTCGACCGGCGGGGCGTGGGCAGCGCCCGGCGCCTGATCGGCGGGACGGGGCGCGGCGGCGAGGGGCCGCGGGCACCCGGCCGGCGAGATGGCGGCGACCAGGGCAACGGCGGCGAGGGTGCGGGTGCGGCACCTGCGGGGTTGGTGGCGTCGGCGGCGGGGCCGCAGGCGCACGGGCGCGGGCGACCGGTGGACGGGCAGCATGGCTTCCCCCCTCGGGGCACGGAGGCTGTGGGAGGGGAAGGGGTGGTGGGCGCCGCGACGAGCGGGCGAGCGGGCG
>JAFGPU010000496.1 GCA_016936035.1 Acidimicrobiales bacterium | reverse complement strand
GTCAGGTGCGCCCGCTCAGCCGAAGCGGTCGGCGATGAGCCCCGTCGCCTCGCGCAGCTCGCCCGCCACCCAGTCGACGTCGCCCATGCCGTTGGCCCACGAGATCGTCGACGACCACCAGACGTGCCCGAGCGTCTTCGCGGCCGATGCCTCGAGCGCCGGGTCGACGTCGGCGGGGAAGGCTGACTGCATGATGCGGGCCATGGCCCGGGTGACCTCGTTGATGGCGCCGACGCTGGCCGGATCGCCCGCGGTCATCGCGCCCACCACTGCGGCGGTGAGCCGCGGCTCGCGGTCCATCGAGCGCAGCGCCCGGGTGAGCACGTCCATGATGCGCTCGACGGTGGTGTCGCCCGTGGGCGGGCGGCGGGTGACGCGCTCCTCGAGGTCGCCGAGCCACTGCACCATGACCGCCAGCAGCAGCGCGTCCTTGGACGGGAAGTACCGGTAGATCGTGCCGAGCGCCACCTCGGCCCGGGTGGCGACGGCTCGCATCTGCACGGCGTCGTAGCCGCCCTCGGCGCCCAGCTCGAGCGCCGCCCGGATGACGCGGTCGCGCCGCGCCGCCTGGCTCTTGGTCAGCACCGGGGCAGGACTGGGCTCGGCCATGGGAGCCAGAACCCTACTGAACCCGCCGCCCCAGCTCGCGGAAGGGGACGTCCTTGTCGACGCGCGGCTCGGACGGCAGACCGAGGGCCCGCTCCCCCATGATGTTGGCCTGCACCTGGTCGCTGCCCCCGGCGATGCGCAGCGACGGTGAGTGCAAGAAGCGCCGCAGCCACATGCCGTCGTCGACGACGTCGTCGCCGCCCAGCAACCCGTGCGCACCCTGGACGTCGATCGCGGCCTCGGTCAGCGCCTTCATGTAGCGCGCGAAGGCCAGCTTCATGACCGACGCCTCGGACCCCGGGCGCCGGCCCCGGCTGACGGCCGTCTGGCTGCGGTAGCGGAGGAAGCGCAGCAGCTCGTAGCGGATGTGCACGTCGACGAGGCGCTGACGGGTGAGCGGGTCGGCGGCGCCGCCGGCGCTGCGGGCGAGGTCGATGAGCGCGGCCGGGGTGGCGCCCGTGCCCCCGGCGATCGACGACCGCTCGCTGTTGAGCGTGGTCTGGGCGATCCGCCAGCCCTCGCCCTCGGCGCCGACCAGGCCGGTGGCCGGCACGCGCACGCCGTCGAGGAACACCTCGGAGAAGTGGCTCTCGCCGGTCATCTGGCGCAGCGGTCGCACGTCGATGCCCGGGGTGGCCATGTCCAGCACGAAGTAGCTGATGCCCTTGTGCTTGGGCGCATCGCTGTCGGTGCGGGCGAGCAGCATGCCCCACCGGGCCCGGTCCGGCGACGACGTCCACACCTTCTGGCCGGTGACGACCCACTCGTCGCCGTCGCGCTCGGCCCGGGTCGACAGGTTGGCGAGGTCGGAGCCGGCGCCCGGCTCGCTGAAGAGCTGGCACCACAGCTCGTCGCCCCGGAGCATGGGCGGGAGGAGCTGCTCCTTCTGCGCGTCGGCGCCGTGCGCCAGGATCGTCGGTCCGGCCATGCCGATCGAGATCATGAACGCCCCGTTCGACACGCCGTAGCGGGCCTGCTCCTGGTTGAAGATCACCTGGTGGATGGGCTTGCCGCCCCGGCCGCCGTACTCCTTGGGCCAGGTGATGCCGGCCCATCCCCCGTCGAAGAGGGTGCGCTGCCAGGCCCGGCAGCGGGCGATGTAGGTGGCCTCGTCGTACGCCCCGGTCCACAGGCCCAGCGAGAAGTCGTCCGGGTGGCCCTTGGGGATCGCGTGCGCGTCGAGCCACCCGCGCGCCTCGGCGCGGAACGCTGCTTCCTCGGGCGTGTCGTCGATGTCCACGGCCTCACAGTAGAACGCGTTCTAGTACCGGGGCGAGGCCGTCGATTCGGTGCCATGCTGCGGAGGTGACCTCCCGGCCCGCCCCCTCGCACCCCGGCGGGGTCCCCCGCGTTGGCCCGTACGCCGCGGGCCCGCCCCCGCGGGCCCTGAACGTCGTGGCGCCGACGCTCACCCGGTTCGGCCTCCGCGAGCTCGTGCGGGGGGTCGAGATCTGGGCCACCCTCGCGGCGTTCGTCGTGCGGGCGGTGGTGGTGCACGTCGTCCGCCACCCCCGGGACGTCGTCCGGTGGCGCCGCGCCGGGCCGGCGCGCCACGACCTGGCCGTGGCCGCCAGCACCGGTCTCGTCGGCGCGTTCATGGCCCTGGGGCCCACCTTCGTGAAGCTCGGCCAGATGATCGCGTCGTCGCCCGGCATGTTCCCCGCTCCCCTGGCGGACGCCTGCCTGCGGACGCTCGACGACGTGCCGCCGTTCCCCGTCGACAAGGTGCTCGAGATCGTCGAGGACGACCTCGGGGCGGCGGCCGACGACGTGTTCGACGCCGTCGACCCCGTGCCGCTGTCGGCGGCGTCGATCGCCCAGGTGCACGGCTGCGTCCTGCGCGACGGGCGCCAGGCCGTGCTCAAGGTCCAGCGACCCGACATCGCCGACCGCATGAACCGCGACCTGCGCATCATGTTCCGCATCGCGCGCCTGGTCGACCGCACCCGCACGGGCCACCTCATGAACGCCCCCGGCGTGGTCGAGGACCTGCACCAGGTCACCAACGAGGAGCTGAACTTCGCCCTCGAGGCCTACCGTCAGGCGCAGTTCCGCGACCACATCGGCGACTTCGGCGACAACGCCTGGATCACGGCGCCCGAGATCTACTGGGACCACTGCGGCCCCCACGTCATCTGCATGGAGCGCTTGTTCGGCACCCCGATGGACCGCTTCGCCGAGGTGCGCGAGCGCGGCATCGACGGCGAGCTGGTGCTGCGACGCGGGCTCAAGGTGTGGATGGAGGCGGCGCTGGTCCACGGGCCGTTCCACGGCGACGTGCACGCCGGCAACATCTGGGTGCTCGACGACGGGCGGGCCGCGTACCTCGACTTCGGCATCATGGGCGAGCTGCCCGACGCCCACCGCGAGGCGGTGCGCGCCGCCCAGTACACGGTGATGATCGACGGCGACTACACCCGCATCGTCCGGTCGTGGCAGACCATCGGCATCCTCACCGACGACGTCGGACCGGTCGACGAGGTGGCCGCCCGGCTCAAGCTCGTGCTCGATCCGATGTTCGACCTGACGCTCGGCGAGGTGAGCCTGGCCGAGCTGCTGCGGCAACAGCTCGAGCTGCAGCGCGAGTACGGCGCCCGGGCGGTGCGCGAGCTGGTGCTGGTGAGCAAGCAGCTCATGTACTTCGAGCGCTACGCGAAGGAGCTGGCACCCGCCTACAACATGGCCCGCGACCTGTTCCTCGTGCAGAACGTGTTCCCCGAGGCCGTGGCGTCGGCCTGCGCCGAGCGCGGCATCACGCTGCCCGACGACTCCGTCCCCAACATCGCCGCGGCGCCGCCGCCGGCCGCGTCCGCCCCCGGCGAGGCGTGAGCGGTCGTCAGGCGGCTCGCTCGGCCCCGCGCAACGGCCCCATCGGGCGGAGCCCGGGCGGCAGCGGATCGGCGTGCACCACGACCAGTTCCTGCACGGCACGGGTCAGCGCCACGTAGAGCAGCCGCAGCCCCCGGGGGGTCCCGCCGGCGATGGCAGCGGGCTCGACCACGACGACGGCATCGAACTCGAGGCCCTTGGCCTCGGGCGGGTCGAGGAGCGTGACCTGGCTGCCCTCACCTGGGACGCCCGCCAGGGCCGCCGCGACCGGGCCCCGCAGCGGGGGCGGAACGATCACGGCGATCGAGGCGTACGCGGCCGCCAGCGCGACCGTGACCCGCCCCACCTCGTCCGCGACGGGCGCGTCGGGCCCGCCCGCGTCGACCGCTGCGAACGTCGGGGCCCGCCCGCCGGGTCGGACCGAGCGCGTGGGCGTCACGTCCGGCGCCGCCTCGGCCAGCAGGCCGTTGGCCATGTCCATGATCGACGCCGGCACGCGGTAGCCGAGGTCGAGG
>JAFGPU010000495.1 GCA_016936035.1 Acidimicrobiales bacterium | reverse complement strand
GACGACCTCGACGCACACCTCGACCTCGGACGGCACCTCGGCATCGCGGGTGAGCGCCCGGGCGGTGCCGCTGTGGCTCTCGCCGGGCGCCAGCAGCACGCCCTCGCCGGGCGGGGGCGGTTCGCCTCCGGCGCCACGTTCCGGGCCGAGGTAGGTGATCTGCACCGCGCCGCCGTCGAGCGGCACCTCGCGATCGGGTGTGGTGGTCGGGTCGATGACCGCCACGGCGGCGTCACCGTCGTTGGTCACGGTCAGCTCGATGACGACGGTGCCGCCGTCCGCTGTCGCGGTCGCCTCGACGGCCACGTCGTCGGTGCGCCGGCTCTGCTGGTCCACCCTCTCGCCTCCCCCGCCGTCGTCGGCGCCGCTGTCGGTACCGGTGCCGTCGTCGTCGCCACACCCCGCCACGGCGGCCACGAGGACGACCGCGGCCACCGCCGCCGCCGGGCGTGCCGCACGCATCGCGAGACCGCCCCGCATCAGTCGTCGGTGTCCGCGTACGTGATGCGGTCGTCGCCGTCGAACGTGCCCCACTCGTACGACGTGCGTCGCGGCATGCCGAGCTCGTCGCGCAGCGCGTTCTCGGTGAAGTAGGTGGGGTGGTCGGTGCCGTCGCCGGCCCCGACCGTGTCGATGTCGCCGTCGCCGTCGAGGTCGAGCCCGACGGAGTTGAGCTCGGGCCGGGGTGCGACGCGGTCCTCGGTGTGGCCGTCGGGGAAGTGCCGGGTCTCGGTGTAGGTGCGCCCGTGGATGTCGATGGCGCCCCGGTGGAGCACGTCCCAGGCGTGGGACAGCTCGTGCTGCAGCGTGAGGGGCGGCGGCCGGTCGGCCCCGCCGACCACATTGGCCTGCCCGTAGCTCACCCACTCGTCGAAGGAGTAGCTGCGGTCGAATCGGGTGAGGTCGTCGACCGCAGGGTCATCGCCGTCCTCGCCCGGCAGCTGGTCGCCGTTGAGGTATGCGTCGAGGTACTCGTCGAACGACGCGGGCTCGGGTGACCGGCCGAGCCCGAGCAGGTTGCCGTCGCCGAGCGGGGCGTAGGGGACGATGCGGATGTGGGTGTCGGAGTCGAACGGGTTCCAGCCGCTGTCGGAGTCGTGCGAGGCCTGGTCGAGCGCCTCGAGGCTCTGCCGGCCGGTGGTGGTGGTGCGGAGCAGCTCGACGTCGGCGTCGAGCCGCTCGGTCCACGCCTGCCACTCGGCGTCGGTCATCCAGCCGGGGCGCACCATGTCGATGGCGTACGAGCCGGGATCGCCGGTCAGCTCGATGGTCACCCGGGTCTCGGCCTGGCGCACGGCGTCCTGGGTCTCGGCGGTGACCGTGTCGTCGCCGTCGCCGCCGACCACCGTGTCGGTGCCGCGGCCGCCGAACATGTGGTCGTCGCCACCGCCCCCGTGCACCGTGTCGTCCCCCCGGCCGCCGGAGACGAGGTCGTCGCCGGCGCCGGCGTGGATGGTGTCGGCCCCGCTGCCGCCCTCGACGTGGTCGTTGCCGTCGCCGGTGGCGATCGTGTCGGCACCCCGGCCGCCGTAGACGACGTCCGCGCCGTCGCCGGTGACGATGGTGTCGTCGCCGTCCTGGCCGTCGACGTAGTCGCCGTCGGCTCCCGTGTAGATCTGGTCGTCGCCGGCGCCGGCGTCGACGCGGTCGTTGCCGTCGCCGGTGAAGATGCGATCGTCGCCGCTGCCGCCCAGCCGTGACGAGTAGCTCTGGCCGGGCGTGCCGTACACGTCGTCGCCGTCGCCGGTCCACGCGGTGATGCCGACGCGCACGTCCGGCGACACGGCCACCCAGTCGTTGCCCCCGCCGGTGCGGATGACCAGGTCGGCTGCCTGCGCACCGGTGAGGCGCCGGGACTCCCACCGGACCTGCCGGCGACCGTCCACGGACGTGACCACACCGACCTCGAGGAAGGTGACCCCGTCGCGGACGACGACGCGCACGAAGTCGTCGTGCGGGGTGCCGGGGAAGATCCAGCGCTCGCCGTCGCGCAGCAGCGGGACGGTCTCGTCGAACTCGACGGTGATGTGCGGGGCGAGCGTGTCGTCGCCGGTCCAGATGGTGCCGTCGGAGTCGGGGTTCGGGTCGACGGCCTCGAACCCGGCGGCGACCTGGTCGACGAAGGTGCGCAGACGGTCGAGCCGGCTGCGGGCCGCGCCGAAGTCGATGTCGAGCGGCGGGACGTCGTCGAGGTGGTCGGGCCACCCCGCCGACGACCGGAACGCGTCGAGCGCAGCCTGCAACGGCGCGGCGCGGGGCGCGAGCGTCTCGTCCATTCCCTCCGCCGCGCCGGTGAACGTGCGCAGCGCCGACGGTTTGGCCGAACTCGTCCCCATGCCGGTACCGAGAGTAGCGGTGGTCGCGACCCCTGTGGGGTCGCGCGGCCCTACGATCGGCGGCATGCCCGACTGGCAGCCCAACTGGGACGACGTCGTGTTCGACCGCACCAAGGCGCAGTCTGCGATCGACGAGTGCAAGCTCGCTGCCGGCGCCCTCACCAACGTGCTCGACGGGCTCGACTCGGCGCATGCGTCGCTGGCCGCCGATGCGACCTGGGCCGGTGCCTACCGGGACGACTACGACGGTGAACGCCCGCTGGTGGCCGGCGAGGTGCGCGACGCCCGCGACGCGCTGAACCAGCTGGCGACGGCCATCGAGACCGCCGCCGGCGAGGCCGCCGCCGAACAGAGCCGCCGCGAGGCCGACCGGGCGCGCTGGCGTGCCGAGCGGGAACGCGAGATCGCCCAGGAGCGCGGACCCCGGTAGGCATCGGCTCCGCGCGCACGCACCGGCGGGATGGCGAAGCGCCGGCCGGTCTGCGCACACTGTGAGTTCGCTCCGGCCGACCACGTCTGCCGGCTCGCGGGTGTAGCTCAATGGCTAGAGCTCCAGCCTTCCAAGCTGGCTATGCGGGTTCGATTCCCGTCACCCGCTCCGAGCGCCCCGGCCCCGAGGTCAGGGGCGCTTCTCGCTTTCCGGCCAGAGGCCTCGGGCGCAGCCGAACCGCTCGCGCTGCCTGCGACGTGCCCGTTGGAAGTGGACGACACTCATGCGGTCCGCGATCAGCTCGCACCGGCCGCCGCGTGCCTTGACCGGGCGGGACCGGTGTGACCTAATCCGACCGGGGAACCTGCGAGGACGGGGGTCGGGCGATGATGAAGGCGCAGAGGCGTGTGTTCACCGCCGTGGCGGCGGTGGTGGTCGCCGCGGTGTTCGGGGTGGCGCCGGCCGCGGGGGCGACCGAGCTGTCGGTGTCGGGGTCGTTCACGGCCACCGGCAACTTCTCCTCGACGCCCGACTGCATGACGTTTCACACGTGGCACGACGGCGGCGGCGACTGGACCGGGCTCGGGACCACGACCTTCCACCTCGACTACTGCGTCGAGCTCGACGCGTTGAGCGAGTCGTCGCCGCTGACCGGCACCTTCACGATCGACGCCGGGGACGGGAGCCTGTCCGGCGATGCCGTCGGTCGGGTGTGGAACGTCGGCGGGCCGGACGGTTTCCCGGCCGAGTACGAGCTGACGATCACCGGCGGCACCGGCGACTACCGGCAGGCGAGCGGCAGCCTGACGATCGACGCCGTCTGGAACGGCGACTTCATCCCGGTCTGGGCGATGGAGGGCACCGTGTCCGGTACGGTCGTCATCCCGCCGCCGACCCCGGCCAGCCGGGTGGACTGCATGGGCGACGGGTGGCGGGACCTCGGCGACGACGACGGCACCGCCTTCCGCAACCAGGGCGAGTGCATCGCCTGGATCAGCACGCGGTAGGTCCCCGGAGATATCCGGCGATCACGCCGACGCGGGTTCAGCGCTCCGCCCACGGGTCCGGCGCCGCTTGGCGCTGGCTCACCCAGCGACGTCGCACACGACGACACGATCTTCAAGACAGGGCGGTGGGCCGGCACCGATCATGGCCTCATGCCAACCGATGTCAGTTCCGCTGCCTCGCTCGTGCCGCGCCTGGTGGTGCCGGACCCCGATGCCGCCGCCGAGTTCTACCGACGCGCCCTCGGCGCCGAGGTCCTCGCCCGCTTCGCGATGAGCGACGGCACCGTCACCAACATCGACCTCGCCATCGGCACCGCGTCGGTCTCCCTGACCACGGAGGTGCAGGAATGGGGGCTGCTCGGACCGCGGACGGTCGGTGGCAGCCCGATCCTGCTGAAGCTCACGGTGACCGACGCGCGGCAGGTCCGCGATCGGATGGTCGAGGCGGGCGCCGACGAGGTCGTCCCGGTCGAGGACCGGCCCTACGGCCGGTGCGAGGGTCGCCTGCGCGACCCGTTCGGGCACCTGTGGATCATCAGCCACGTCTCCGAAGACCTGACCGACGACGAGATCCGGCGACGCATCGGCAGTCCCGACGCGGGTTCCTGACGAGCGGTCACCCTCCCCCGGAGGGATCGACCGGCAGGTGGTTGTGGGCCGTCGACGTGGCGCCGTGCACGCGGCCCGGCGTCAGCCCCGAGAACTCTCGGAAGTCGCGGCTGAGGTGGGCCTGGTCGGCGTAGCCGCACCGCGCGGCGATCGCCGCCAGCGGCGCGGGTGAGGGCGCCCGCATCGCCCGCAGCGCGCGCTGGAAGCGGAGGATGCGCTGGTACTGCTTCGGAGCCAAGCCGACCACCTCGCGGAACGCGGGGACGAGCCGCCGCCGGTCAGCACCGACCACCGAGGCGACCGCATCGGGCCGGGCCCCGTCACGGATCGCCCGCTCGGCGGCCGCCACCAGGCGATGGTGGTCGAGGTCGGCCCGCAGGTGACGCAGCGCTTCGTGCTCGAGACGGTCGAGGATCTCGGCCGGATCCGGACCTGCAAGAGAGCTGGTCCACCGCCCGCTCT
>JAFGPU010000494.1 GCA_016936035.1 Acidimicrobiales bacterium | reverse complement strand
TGGCGACGCAGACCTGGCGGAGGACGTCCTGGATGACGTCGTCGGCGAGCGCCCGGGGCAGCCGCGTGGCCGCGAGCGTTCGGTGGACGGTGGCCCGTCCGGCGTCGGACCGCAGGAAGCGGGCCGCCAGCTCGGCGGGGTTGGCACTCTCGGAGATGGGCACCGCCGTGTTGTAACGGCGAGGTGTGACGTTTTCGCACGGGCGCGATCGCCGCGCTCCGGGCCGACGTGTACGAGCGGCGGTCACACCGTCCAGCGTCCGGCGACGTACCGGGCATGCACACCATTCCCGCCCCCGTCGCCCCCGTCGCCCCCGCTCCCCCGCCGCGCTCGTGCGCCGATCCGACCGACGGCGACGCCGTCGCCGGGTTGATGGCACGCATCGCGGCGGGCGACGGGCCGGCCGTCTGGGAGCTGCGCGAGACCGCCGACGTACCGGTCCGTTCCCGGGTCCGGGCCGAGCTGCGTCGCCTCGGCGTGCGCTACGAGGCCGAGGACCTCGACGCCATGGTCGTCGACGCGGTGCTCGCCATCGCCGACGTCGCCGGTGCGTGGCGGCCGGGTGGGGCGCCGCCGTGGACGTGGGCGCACCACCGTGTCGTCCGGGCGGTCCACGACTTCGTCGGGACGTTCGCCGACTCGCTCGACGAGCTGGGCGACGGCGACGCCGCCGAGGCGCTGGGCTGGCTGCAGGCGCACGCGATCACGAGCGCCGCTCCCGCCACCGACACCGTCACCGATCCCGGCGCTGCGACCGCCGCCACGCTCGCCGTGCTCGGGCGCCTGGCCGAGGAGCACGACTGGGCGGCCGACCTCGATGCCGCACTGGCGGCCGTGGCGTCGCCGAGGGATGCCGCGGTGTGGCTGGC
The DNA here is from genome assembly GCA_016936035.1 of Acidimicrobiales bacterium. GTDB lineage: Bacteria > Actinomycetota > Acidimicrobiia > Acidimicrobiales > VFJN01 > ZC4RG19. Next base: position 4,537 of record JAFGPU010000494.1, on the reverse strand, counting down.
CGTCCTCGACGAGCGCGCTGCCGGCAACCACCGCCCCGCCGTGACCGTCGGTGCCCGGTTCGGCATGCGCCCTGACGCGGTCCGACAGGCGTCCCACCGGGTGTGGCGGCGCCTCGACGGGGCCATGGCGGACGGGCGCTTCGCCGCCCTGGGGTCGCTGCCTGCGTTCGCCGCCCGCCGGTGCGCCTGAGCCGCTACCGGTCGCCGTCGTCGAGGCCGAGGCGCGCGACACGGTCGGGATCGACGAGCGAGTCGATCTCGACGATCCGCCCGGCGCTGACCGTGAAGGCCATGACCGACACCGCCTTCCCGGCCACCTGCACGACGACGCCGGCGCCGCCGTTGACGGTCGCCGGCACGAGCACCGCCTCGGGGTTGGCGTACGTGATGGCGCGGGACGCCACCGCAGCGGGTCCACGAACGACGCTGGAGAGCGCAGCGCGGACGGTGCCGCCGTCGCTGCGAGCCACCACGTCGGGGTCGAGGACCGCGAGCAGCGCGTCGAAGTCGCCGTCGCGGGCGGCGGCGAAGAAGGCATCGACCACCTGGCGCTGGCGAGCGAGGTCGGTGTCGGGCATCGGCGCCTCTCCCTGCACCCGGCGCCGGGCCCGGCTGGCGAGCTGTCGGGTCGCTTCCGGTGAGCGCCCGAGCACCTCTGCGATCTCGTCGAACGGCAGGGCGAACAGGTCGTGCAGGACGAACGCCAGTCGCTCGGCCGGTGACATGGCGTCCAGGACGACCAACAGGGCGACGCCCACGGAGTCGGCGAGCAGCGTCTCGCGCTCGGGGTTCCTGTGGTCCTCGAGCTCCACCACCGGGTCCGGCACGTGGATCGACAGCGGCTCTTCACGGCGTGCGCTGCGGGAGCGCAGCACGTTGAGGCACACGCGGCTCACCACCGTGGTCAGCCAGCCGCCGAGGTTGTCGACCCCGTCGGCCCCACCGCGGCTGACGCGCAGCCACGCCTCCTGCACGGCGTCGTCGGCCTCGGCGGTCGAGCCCAGCATCCGGTAGGCGACCGCGCGCAGGTGCGAGCGATGGTCCTCGAACCGCTCGCTCAGCCAGGTGTCATCGTCCATCGGTCCCACTCCTCGCTCCTGTCCTGTCACGACGATGACAACCCGGGGCCGCCGGATGTGACGGAGGCCCCCGCGCTCCCCGGGCCCCGGTCAGAGGGACCGCCGGATCCGCTCCACCACCTCGACCAGCTCGGCGTGGTGCGAGCCTCGCCAGTAGACCTGGCCGCAGGCGCTGCACCGTCGGAACTGGTGGTGGTGCCGGCGGGTGAGGGGAAGTAGCTGGTCCCACACCTCGGCCTTCGTCACCGGGACCAGCGTGCCGCCGCACCGCAGGCAGCGCGTGAACGGGGCCACGCGGGCGGCGAGGTCGAGACGGCGCAGCACGTCGACGACCTGGTCGACCGGCCGCTCGGACCGGACGTACAGGCCGTGCGTCACCTGGCGCCGCTTGAGCAGGCCCCGGTCGCGGGTGAGCACGATGCGGTGCTCGGCCTGGCCGATGGCGGCGAGGGCGTCATCGTCGAGGTCGTTCGACCAGCGAACGTCGAAGCCCACGAGTCGCAGCAGGCGGGCCAGGCGCCCGAGGTGGACGTCGACCACGAAGCGGGGCTCGCGGAGCGGCTCGGGCCGCAGCCGGGAGATCGGCCCGATGTCGAGGGTCTCGAACACCGGGTACACGGCGATGCGGTCGCCCGCCTCGGGGCGGTGGCCGAAGTCGACCGGTTCGCCGGCGACGACGATGAGGTCGACCTCGGTGTGGGGGATGCCGGCCGCCTCGATCACGTCCTTGACGGTCTGGTGCGGGCGGAACGGCCGCCGCACCGTGACACCCCGCTCACCGGGCGCGAGGAAGTCGTTGAGCTCGGCGTACGCGCGGACCTCGACGTGCCCGGTCACCGCGACGATCGTGCCACGGCGACCGGGTGCAGGTCAGAGGCTGCAGCCCACCAGGGTGGGCTCGTTGACCAACTCGACCCCGAAGCGTGCCCGCACCCCGTCGCGCACCTCGCGCGCCAGGGCCAGCAGGTCGTCGGTGGTGCCGCCGCCGCGGTTGGTCAGCGCCAGCGGGTGCCTGGTGGACAGCGAGACACGCCCTCCCGGACCGGGATGACCCTTGCCGAAGCCCGCCCGGTCGATCAGCCACGCGGCACTGGTCTTGACCCGCCCGTCGGGCTGGGGCCAGGCGGGCGCGCCGTCCGGCAGCTCGGCGGGGTCGAGCACCGGGTTGGTGAAGAAGGACCCGGCGCTCCACGTGTCGTGATCGCCGGCGTCGAGCACCATGCCCTTGCGCCGGCGCAGGGCGAGCACCGCGTCGCGCACCTCGGACGCCGGAGCCGTCGCGCCGGGGGCGACCCCGAGGTGGCGCGCCAGCTCGGCGTAGCGCACCGGCCCGCCGCCGGCACCCAGGGGAAACTGGAAGGTGACGTCGAGGACGACGTAGCGGTCGTGTCCCTTGAACGCGCTGGTCCGGTAGCCGAAGCCGCAGTCCGACGCGAAGAACGTGCGCACCTCGCACTGCCGCCGGTCCCACGCCCGCAGCCGGACGATCGTCTCGGCGACCTCCTGCCCGTAGGCCCCGACGTTCTGGATCGGGGTCGCGCCGGTCGAACCGGGGATGCCCGACAGGGCCTCGATGCCCGACCAGCCCTCCGCGACCGCCAAGGCCACCAGGTCGTCCCACGGCTCGCCCGCGGCGACGGTGACCGCGGCCCCGCCGCACGTGTCCTGCGCCTGCACCGTCACGCCCCGCGTTGCCACGCGCACGACCGTGCCGTCGAAGCCGTCGTCGGCCACGACGAGGTTGCTTCCCCCGGCCACCACCAGCAGCGGCTCGCCGGCGGCGTCCCCCGAGCGCACCGCGTCGACGAGGTCGTCCTGCGTGGTGACCTCGACGAACCGGCGGGCGGGGCCGCCGAGGCGCAGGGTGGTGAGGTCGGCGAGGACGACGTCGGAACGCACGGGCACGGGCGAAGCGTACGAGCCGGGCACCGCCGGCGCACCGCACGGCCTGGTGACACCCCGGTGCCGACGTTGGCAGGATCCGTGCGATCGATGTCCTTGCGTCGGCGCGGCCCCCAGCGGAAAGTGACGCCATGCGTGTCGGGGTGTTCCTGTTCGACGGTGTCGACCTGCTCGACGCCGGCGGTCCCTACGAGGTGTTCCTCACGGCCTCGCGGCTCGCGGCCCGCGACGGCCTCGCGGCCCCGTTCGAGGTGATCACCGTCAGCCGCACCGGCGAGCCGGTCGTCGCCTACGGCGGCCTCGGGCTGGCGCCGCAGGCGGGCATCGCCGACTGCGGCCCGCTCGACGTGCTGATCGTGCCCGGCACGATCGACGTCGACGCCGCGACCGGCGACGACGACCTCGTGGCCGCCATCGACCACCTCGCCGCCGCGTCAGGGCTCACCGCCAGCGTGTGCACCGGGGCCTTCCTGCTGGCGGCCGCCGGCCTGCTCGACGGCCGGGAGTGGACGACGCACTGGGAGGACGTCGACCTCCTCGCCCGGCGGCTCGGCGCCGACCGCGCGGTGCGCGGGGTCCGCTGGGTCGACGCCGATGACGTGGTCACCGCCGCGGGCCTCAGCTCGGGCATCGCCATGGCGCTCCACCTCGTCGACCGCCTCGCCGGGCGCGAGCTGGCCGAACGGACGGCACGCCAGATCGACGACGACTGGCACCCCGACGGCGTCGCGGCGCACCATGCGGGCCTCAGCTGATCGACGCCCTCGCCCGCCGCGAGATCTCACGCGGGGGCGAAGCTGGCGAGGATGGCGTCGGCCGCCGGGCGAGCGGTCGCCAGGTCGTCGCTCCAGTAGGTGATCAGCCACACGGAGTCGGGGCCGGTGGCCACGTAGCGGACGCCCGAGAAGTCGAACCCGACGAGCTCGACCTCGAACCAGGCGACGTCGCCGCTGGCGCCGGTCAGGCGCCCCTCGGCCCCGAGCGTGACGCCCCCGCCGGGGGTCTTGATCAGGTCGGCCATCTCGCCGACGTCCATCGTTCCGGGGTCGAGGCCGACCACCCGGTCGACGACCAGCATGTCGGGCGGACGCAACCCGGTCCATGCGTCGGGGTCGAGGGCCAACATGCGGGTCTCCGGGGTGACGAGCGCCGCCTCGACCTGCTCGATCTGCCCGGCGGCTCCGGGCTCCGCGCGCTGGGCGGGGGTGAGCATCTGGTCGACCAACGGTGCAGCACCCGCATCCGGGTAGCCGGCCGACCACGACCCGGGGATGTCCACGGCGAAGCCGCCTCCCGGCGGCCCGGCGGTCACGAGCGCGGGTGACGCCGCATCGGTGACCGACTCGTCGGGCGATCCCTCCGTCACGTGTTCGGCGCTCCCGTCGGCGCCGGCGGCGTCGGCGTCACCGCCCGCAGCGCCGTCGGTCGGCGCCTGCCGGTCGGTGCCCCCGGACGGCCCCGGGGTCTCGTCCGTCATCACTGCGAGACCGGTGAGCACGAGGGCGACGGCGGCGAGCCCACCGGCGACGACCAGGCCGGTGTGGCGGCGGCGGGGC
>JAFGPU010000493.1 GCA_016936035.1 Acidimicrobiales bacterium | reverse complement strand
CCGGCGGTCACGCCCGTGGTCGTCGCCTCGAGCGACAACCGGGTGCGCCGGGGCGCGCGGCGCCACGGTGCCAACCTGGTGCACGCCCGCCAGCTCGTCGCCGTCCTGCGCCGGTGACCAGCGCGTCGACCCGCTGATCCTCCCTCGAGTGTCATACCCGGTCCGTAGGGTCGCCCCCGTGGAGGCCGTGACCGCTCGGTCGGCGGTCGACGACGAGGAGGCCGACGTGTCCCGACCCGACATCCCCCGATCTCACCAGCCAGACGGCGAGCCGCTCACCATCGACTGCGACGACTGCGCCATGCAGGGCACCGACGCGTGCGCCGACTGCGTGGTCACGTTCATCTGCTCGCGCGAGCCCGGCGAGGCCGTGGTCGTCGATGTCGCCGAGGAGCGGGCGATCCGGCTGCTCTCGGGCGCGGGCCTGCTGCCGGGCCTGCGGCACGTCCGCCGCACCGGCTGACGCCGCAGCCTGGCACCCCGGGTGGCGCAGCCTGCGCAAGTTGCCGCGACGGTGCCGGCTCGGCACGATGGCCGGGTGCCCCCCGCCCTCCGCGTCGCCCGACGCGTCCCCGCCCCGGCCGAACTGGCCGAGATCGGTCGGGCGCACGGCCTCGACGCGGTCGGGGTCACCGCGGCCACGCCGTTCGCCACCACCCGCCGCCATCTCGAGCACCGCCGGGCCGCCGGGCTCGACGGCGGCATGCGCTTCACGTACCTGCGGCCCGAGCGGTCGGCCGACCCCACCCGGGCGCTGCCCGACGCCCGGGCGCTCGTGGTCGCCGCCCGCAGCTACCGGCGCTCGCTCCCCGCGTCGGCCGACGCGACCGCCGGCCACGGCGCGCCCGCGCCGCCCGCAGGGCGGGTGGCGCGCTACGCCTGGGACGACCACTACGGCCCGCTGAAGGATGCGCTCGGCGCCATCGCCCGGGCGCTCAAGGCCGAGGGGTGGCGCGCCCGCGTGCTCGCCGACGACAACGCCCTGGTCGACCGCGAGGCGGCCTACCGGGCCGGCCTCGGCTGGTACGGCAAGAACGCCAACCTGCTGCTCCCGGGCGAGGGCAGCTGGTTCGTGCTCGGCGCCGTGGTCACCGACGCACCGCTGGAGGCGTCGCCCGATCGGGTCCCGGACGGCTGCGGTGCCTGCACGCGCTGCCTCGACGGTTGCCCGACCGGTGCCATCGTGGCGCCGGGCGTCGTCGACGCCCGCCGGTGCCTGGCCTGGCTGCTGCAGGTCGAGGGGCCGTTCCCGCGCGAGCACCGGGTGGCGCTGGGCGACCGCCTCTACGGGTGCGACGACTGCCAGGAGGTCTGCCCACCCAACCGGCGCGTCGACCGCGCGTCCCCCGCCCCGCCCGCATCGGCAGGCGACCAGGCCACGGTCGACCTGCTCGACCTTCTCGCCGCGTCCGACGACGAGCTGCTCGACCGCCACGGGCGCTGGTACGTGCCCCGCCGCCAGGCCCGCTACCTGCGCCGCAACGCGCTGGTCGTGCTCGGCAACGTGGCCGACCCCACCGACGGGCGGGTCACCGAGGCGCTGCGCCGCGCGTTGCGCCACGACGACGGTCTGGTGCGCGCCCACGCCGTCTGGGCGGCGCGCCGGCTGGGCCGCGACGACCTGCTGGTCGGGCACGATCTCGACGACGATCCCGATCCCCTGGTGCGGGCCGAGGTGGCCGCGCCGGTCGAGCGGCGCTGAGCGCCGAGGAGACGCGCCGAACCGTGTCGCACCTGCTGGTCACCAACGACTTCCCGCCGAAGCTGGGTGGCATCCAGTCGTACCTGTGGGAGCTGTGGCGGCGCCTCGATCCCGCCGGGTTCACGGTGCTGACCACGCCCTACGACGGTGCCGCCGACTGGGACGCCGGCCAGCCCTTCCGGGTCGAGCGCACGGCCGAGAAGGTGCTGCTGCCCACCCGGTCGCTGGCTCGGCGCATCGACGACCTGGCCGAACGCACCGGTGCCTCGCTCGTCGTGCTCGACCCGGCGCTGCCTCTCGGGCTGGTGGGCCCGTGGCTCTCGCGTCCGTACGGGCTGGTGCTGCACGGTGCCGAGGTCACGGTGCCGGGTCGCCTGCCGGCCAGCCGGGCGCTGCTCGCACGGGTGCTGCGGGGAGCGTCCGAGGTCATCGCCGCCGGGGGCTACCCCGCGGCCGAGGGCGAGCGGGCCGCAGGTCGTCCCCTGCCCGTCACCGTCGTCCCGCCCGGTGTCGACCCCGACCGGTTCGTGCCGCTCGACGACGAGCAGCGGGCCAAGGCGCGTGCGCTGTTCGACCTGCCGGCCGACGGTCGCGTGGTGGTCAGCCTCAGCCGCCTCGTGCCCCGCAAGGGCATGGACGTCCTGATCGAGGCCGCGGCCCGGCTCGCTCCCGAACGGCCCGACCTGGTCGTGGCCATCGGCGGCGCGGGCCGCGACCGGCAGCGGCTCGAACGGCTGGTCGAACGCACCGGCGCGCCCGTCCGCCTGCTGGGCCGGGTGCCCGACGACGACCTGCCCGCCCTCTACGGATGCGCCGACGTGTACGCCATGGTGTGCCGCAACCGCTGGGCAGGTCTCGAACAAGAGGGCTTCGGCATCGTGTTCCTCGAGGCCGCCGCGTGCGGCGTCCCCCAGGTGGCCGGCGCCAGCGGCGGTGCAGCCGAGGCCGTGGAGGACGGCGAGACGGGGGTCGTGGTGGACGCGCCCCGCGACGCGGGCGCGGTGGCCCGGGCGCTGGCGTCGCTGCTCGACGATCCCGAGCGCCGCCGGCGCATGGGCGCGGCCGCCCGGCGACGGGCCCGGTCCGAGTTCGGCTACGACGTGCTGGCCGGCAGGCTGGCGGAGGTGCTGGGACGGTGGTGACCGCGATGGTGAGGCGATGGTGACGCCCGCGGACGGCGAGATCGGT
>JAFGPU010000091.1 GCA_016936035.1 Acidimicrobiales bacterium | reverse complement strand
GAGGAGCTCGCTCCCCGCAACTTCTCGTTCAACTCGCCCTACGGGGCGTGCGAGCACTGCGACGGGCTGGGCACCCGCTTCGAGGTCGATCCCGAGCTGGTGGTGCCCAACCCGTCGCACGTCTCGCACGCCCCGTAGGGCGAGTTGAACGAGAAGTTTCGGGGCGCGAGCTCGTCGAAGCTGCCGTGGCCGTTCGGGCAGGCGAGGTGCTGGCTGAACGTGAGGGTCTCGGGGCCGGCCTCGTCGGCCGTCTCGTCGCCGGGGGTGGGGTGATCGGCCTCTCCCCCACCGGGCACCCGGTCGGCGCCGTCGCCGGGGCGGGGCACGATCTGCACCTCGGCGACACCCTCGGCCAGCTTGAGCGCCGTCTCGAGCGAATCGGTGAGACGGCGCTCGATGCCGTCCCGGCGCACCAGGCGGTCGACGACGACCTCGATGGTGTGCTGCTCGTAGCGGGCCAGCTCGATCTTGTCGGAGGTCTCGTGCATCTCGCCGTCGACCCGGGCCCGGGCGAACCCCTGCGACGCGAGGTCGGCGAGCAGCGTCTCGTAGGTGCCTTTGCGGCCCCGCACCACCGGGGCCAGCACCTGGAAGCGGGTGCCGTCGGGCAGCTCCATGATGCGGTCGACGATCTGCTGCGGGGTCTGGCGGGTGACCTCGGCCCCACACGTGGGGCAGTGGGCGACCCCGATGCGGGCGAACAGCAACCGCAGGTAGTCGTAGACCTCGGTGATGGTGCCGACGGTCGAGCGCGGGTTGCGGGACGCGCTCTTCTGGTCGATCGAGATGGCCGGCGACAGCCCCTCGATGAAGTCGACGTCGGGCTTGTCCATCTGGCCGAGGAACTGACGGGCGTAGGCCGACAGGGACTCGACGTAGCGGCGCTGGCCCTCGGCGTAGATGGTGTCGAACGCCAGCGACGACTTGCCCGACCCCGACAGGCCGGTGAAGACGATCAGCTTCTCGCGGGGCAGCTCGAGGCTGACGTTGCGGAGGTTGTGCTCGCGCGCACCTCTGATGACCAGCGAATCAGCCACGGCTTCAGAGGCTACCCGGCGCGCGCAACCGAGGAACAGATGTTCGCTTCGCCGTCGCCGGCGGCTGTGCCTCGGCCGGTGCCACGTTTGCCGCCCGCCGCGTCAGCCGGCCACGGCCCGGTCGCGTTCGAGGCGCCAGACCAGGAGGAAGGGCAACCCGTCATACGCCTGTCGCACGGCCGCGGGCAGTGCGGGGTGGGCCGGGTTGCCAGTGATGGCGGCTTCCGGCACCGCCGGCTCGCGACATTCGCGCACGGCCAGCCCGGCGTCGACGGCCGCACCGACGTACGCGCTCACCGGGTGCACGAGGTTGCGGACGAAGTGGAGCTCGAACTGCTCGCTGCCGGTCGGGAAGATGGCTGCGCCCCCGAAGCTCACCGACACCGGATGCATGTCGGAGACGATGACCGTGCCGCCGGGACGCACCACCCGGGCGAACTCGGCGATCGCAGCCCCCAGGTCGGCCACGTGGGTGAGTGCGAGGGAGCACACGACCACGTCGACTGCGCCGTCGTCGACAGGAAGCGCCGTCACGTCACCGATGCGGAAGTCGCCCTCGGGTACCTTCGCTTCGGCCCGCGCCAGCATGGTGCGGTTGGTGTCGACGCCGATCACCTCGAAGCCGCGGTCGGCCAGATGGCGGCTGTGCCGTCCTGTGCCGCACGCGGCGTCGAGGGCGACCCCCGCCGGCAGTGCCGCCAGCATGTCGTGCACCTCGGTCGCGTCGACGTCGACGGCGGGGTTCGGCCCGTCATAGCGCTCGGCCCAGATGTCGTAGCCGGGTGACACCTCGTGCTCGACCAGCGGAATGACCAGGTCGTTGGGGAACTCGTCGAGCCGTTCGACGATGGTGCGGACGTCGTCGAGGCGGTCGCGGACCGACGACGGGCGGGTGAGGCAGTGGCGCATGGCCGCCATGCCGGCGACCGCGGTGAAGTACTGGGCGGCGACCATCTCGTCGCGACGGGGTGGCATGCCAGGAGTGTCGCACGACGGACGTCGACCGGGCGTACGGTCACACCCCGGCCTCGCGCAGCTCGCGCTTCAGCTCCTTGACCTCGTCGCGCAGGCGGGCAGCGTACTCGAAGCGCAGGTCGGCGGCCGCCTCGTGCATCTCTTCCTCGAGCGTCTGGATGAGCCGACCCAGCTCGGTGGGCGGCAGATCGGCCAGCTCGTCGCGCAGCTTGGCCGCCGCACCCGGGCGGCCACGTCGGCGACCGTCGCCGGGAGTCGGCGCACCCTCGGCGGGCCGCAGGTGGGCGAGGATGTCGTTGACCGCCTTGCGGATCGTCTGCGGCTCGATGCCGTGCTCGGCGTTGTAGGCCAGCTGCAGCTGGCGCCGACGCTGGGTCTCGCCGATGGCCCTGGTCATCGAGTCGGTGACCGTGTCGGCGTACATGATCACCTGGCCGTCGACGTTGCGGGCCGCTCGGCCGATCGTCTGGATGAGCGACGTCTCGCTGCGGAGGAACCCCTCCTTGTCGGCGTCGAGGATGGCGACCAGCGACACCTCGGGCAGGTCGAGGCCCTCGCGCAGAAGGTTGATGCCCACCAGCACGTCGAACTCGCCGAGCCGCAGCGCCCGCAGGATCTCGATGCGCTCGATCGTGTCGATGTTGGAGTGCAGGTAGCGGACGCGCAGGCCCTGCTCGAGCAGGTAGTCGCTGAGATCCTCCGCCATCTTCTTGGTGAGCGTGGTGACGAGCACGCGCTGGTCGCGGTCGATGCGCTGGCGGATCTCGGACAGCAGGTCGTCGATCTGGCCCTTCGTGGGGCGCACCATGACCTCGGGGTCGACCAGCCCGGTGGGCCGGACGATCTGCTCGACGACGGTGGACGACACCTCGAGCTCGTAGTCGGACGGGGTGGCGGACAGAAACACGACCTGGTTGATGCGGTCGATGACCTCTTCGAAGCGCAGCGGCCGGTTGTCGGCCGCGGACGGCAGGCGGAAGCCGTGCTCGATCAGCTCGAGCTTGCGGCTGCGGTCGCCCTCGTACTGGCCGTGGAGCTGCGGCACCGCCACGTGGCTCTCGTCGATGACGAGCAGGTAGTCGTCGGGGAAGAAGTCGAGCAGCGTGTTGGGCGCCTCGCCCGCCGCCCGACCGTCGATGGGCGCCGAGTAGTTCTCGATGCCGTTGCAGAAGCCGACCTCTTGCATCATCTCGAGGTCGTACTGCGTGCGCATGCGCAGGCGCTGCGCCTCGAGCAGCTTGCCCTCCTTCTCGAAGTGCTGGAGGCGCTCGGCCAGCTCGGCCTCGATGCGCGTGATGGCCTGCTGCATGCGCTCCTCGCCGGCCACGTAGTGGGTGGCCGGGTAGATCGCGAGCTCGTCGAGCACCCGCAGCTGCTCGCCGGTGAGCGGATCGACCACCGTCATGCGCTCGATCTCGTCGCCGAACAGCTCGATGCGCACCGCCGTCTCGTCGTAGGCCGGGTGCAGCTCGATGGTGTCGCCGCGGACGCGGAACGTGCCCCGGGTGAGGTTCATGTCGTTGCGGTCGTACTGCATGTCGACCAGCTTGCGGAGCACCGCCCGCTGGTCGATCTCCTCGCCGTGGCGAAGGAACAACAGGTTGTCGCGATACTCCTCGGGCGAACCCAGGCCGTAGATGCACGACACCGAGGCGACCACGATGACGTCGCGCCGGGTCAGCAGCGCGGACGTCGCCGAGTGGCGCAGGCGGTCGATCTCGTCGTTGACCGAGGAGTCCTTCTCGATGTAGGTGTCGGACGACGCGATGTACGCCTCGGGCTGGTAGTAGTCGTAGTAGCTGACGAAGTACTCGACCCGGTTGTGGGGGAAGAACTCGCGGAACTCGTTGGCCAGCTGGGCGGCCAGCGACTTGTTGGGTGCGATGACCAGCGTGGGCTTCTGCACCTGTTCGATGGTCCAGGCGATGGTGGCGCTCTTGCCCGACCCCGTGATGCCGAGCAGCGTCTGGTAGCGCTCGCCGTTGGCGATGCCCTCGCTGAGCGCGGCGATGGCCTTGGGCTGGTCGCCGGCCGGCTCGAACTCGGAGACCATCTTGAAGGGCACGTCGGTCTTGACGGTCACCGAAAGGACTGTACCGGCGACCTGTGACGTTCGAGCCGGCGAAAGGGCGGGCCGAGGTCCGGGCGTGGTGGCACGCGCGTCCCGACCCGTCGCGCCGCCGTCAGCCGAGCGCCGCCACGAGCGACCGCACGTAGTTGACCCGCTGGTGGATGTCGCCGACCTGCATGCGGTCGTGCACGGGGATCTGGGTGGCGTGGAACGTCCCGTGCCCCTGCACGGTCACCTGGACGTAGCCGGCCGTCCGCTCCTCCTTGACGAGCAGGAACAGCAACCCGAGCAGGCACACGAGGAAGAACAGCACGGCGAGCACGATCGCGTAGGTGGGGATGCCCTGCGTCGTGTGGACGTTCTCCTGCACGATCCACTGGGTGCGGGCCAGGGGGAAGGTGCCCGCCGGCGTGGCGTACTCGGTCTGCGAGACCGCGACGTCGCCGATGGTCACGAGTGGTTGGGCGGCCATGGGCGGATGCGGTCCAGATGACGACACGGAGCGCATCGTAGGTGCTCCCGCACCTGGCGGATTCAGTCCGTGGCCGGCAGGGAGAACTGCTGGAAGAACGTCCAGGCGAGCTCGCTGGCGTCGATGTCGAACGTCGTGGGCCCGACGATGGACTCGATCGACTGGCTGAACTCGCTCGACGGCCACGTGTGGCCGCCGCCCTCGATGATGTAGAACTCGACCGGCGCCTCGGCCGGGCAGTCGTAGGTGCGGTGCACGACCATGTCCGAGACGTCCTCGTCGGTGAACGCGTCGTCGCAGCCGTTCAGCGCCGCCCACTGGCCGACGGTCTCCGGGTACCCCGGACCCTCCAGGTCGGGGGGCGGAGGTGTGGTCGTCGTCGTGCCGCCGGCGGCCTCGTCACCCCCGCCCAGCACGGGCGCCAGGGCATCGGTGTTGATGCCGCCGTTGAACATGAGGAGCGGGTCGGCCGTGCCGTGGAACGTCAGCACCGGGACCGGCCGCTCGGGGTCGCAGCCGTCGGGCATCTGGATGCCCGCCACCGGCGCGATGGCGGCGATGCGGTCAGCCATCACACAGGCCAGCGTCGACGACATCATCGCCCCGTTGGACAGGCCGGTGGCGTAGACCCGGGCGCGGTCGACGCACCGCTCGGACTCGACCGTGTCGAGCAGCGCCGTGACGTACTCGAGGTCGGGGTTGGCGGACGGGTCGAGGTCGCCGTCCCACCGCACGGGCTCGCCCGTGCCGTGGGGGAAGACGGTGATGAAACCCTCGTCCACCCCCTTGGGCCCGAGCTGGGACATCTGGGCGTGGACCTCGGCGCCCTCGGCAAGGCCGTGGAAGTCGAGCACGACCGGCAGCGGATCGCCTCCGTCCCATCCCGGGGCCGACACCAGATAGCGCCGGGACGTTCCCGCCACGTCGAGGGTCATCTCCTCGAGGTCGGCAGCTGCGTCGGGCCCGCCGTCGCAGCCAGGCGACGGTGCAGGCGCCGCGCTCGCGCCGGTGCGGCCGTCGGAGCCGTCGTCGACCGCAGCCGGATCGTCGACGGCATCGTCGGACGCGCCGTCGTCGCCTGAGCACCCACCCGCCGTGACCGACATCGCGACGGCCAGTGCCGCCACCACTCGCGCTCGCACGTGGCTCCCCCCCCCGTGTGGACTGCCTGCGGAACCCTAGCGGCGCGCGCGAGCGGCCTCGCCATGCCCTACGGCGCGCGGCGCGACCGCCAGCGCAGCCAGCCCACGTTGGCGACGAGGGCG
>JAFGPU010000492.1 GCA_016936035.1 Acidimicrobiales bacterium | reverse complement strand
CCGCAGGTGGCGGCGATCATGACCTTGAGGATGTGGGGGATCTGGGTGGCGCAGTAGACCGTGAGGTCGCCCCCGTACACGCCCGGCACCACGGCGACACCCCGGGGCTCCATGGCCACGGGGATGAGGCGCTGCTGCAGGTAACGCTCGCTGACCGTGTGGGCGGCCGCTGCGAACGCGGCCTCGACCGCGTCGGGATCGGGCGACAGGGTCCACGTGTAGCTGCGGTTGGTGCCCAGGTCGTCGTGGATGACGACCCGGTCGCTGGCCGCGTCCTCGATGTCGACCACCGCGTCCAGCGGGTCGTAGTCGACCACGACGGCGTCGACCGCGTCGGCCGCCTGGTAGCGGCTCTCGGCCACCACCACGGCCACGATGTCGCCGACGTAGCAGGCCTTGTCGAGCGCCACCGGCCAATGGGGCGGCGACTTCATGTCCTCGGTGACCGGCCAGGCGCAGGGCATGGCGGCGGCCCAGGCGTCGCGCAGGTCGTCGCCGGTGAGGACGTGGCGCACGCCCGGCATCGCCGCAGCCGCGCTCGTGTCGATGTTGCCGATGCGGGCGTGGGCGAACGGGCTGCGCACCATGGCCATCCACAGCGCGCCGGGGATCTGCAGGTCGTCGACGAAGCGACCCTCGCCGGTGAGGAGCCGGGCGTCCTCCTTGCGCAGCAGGCGCTGGCCGAACGCACCGGACGGTGCCGCACCGGAGACCTCGGTGGCGGTCATGCCGTCACCTCCTCTCCGGCTGCGGCGAGCACGGCCCGCACGATGTTGTGGTAGCCGGTGCAGCGGCACAGGTTGCCCTCGAGACCGACGCGGACCTCGTCCTCGGTCGGGTGGGGGTTCTCGTCCAGCAGCGACACCGCGGCCATGACCATGCCGGGGGTGCAGAAGCCGCACTGCAGGCCGTGCTCGGCGTGGAACGCCTGCTGCATGGGGTGCAGGGGCGCCCCGGCCGAGCCGTCGCCGTCGCCGTCCCCGGCGGCGGTGGCCGCGAGGCCCTCGATGGTCGTGACGTCGTGGCCGTCGGCCTGCACCGCGAGCACGGTGCACGACTTGACGGACTCGCCGTCGAGCAGCACCGTGCAGGCTCCGCACGAGGTCGTGTCGCACCCCACGTTGGTGCCGGTCAGGCCCAGGTCGTCACGAAGGTGGTGAACCAGGAGACGGCGAGGTTCGACCTCGCTCGTGCGTTCCTCGCCGTTGACGGACAGGGTGATCTCCACGAGCCCCTCCCAGGAACGTGCGTCCCGAGTGCCCCGGGCCGCTCTGTGACACGCGCCACACTAGCGCCGGACGGGGCGTCGCGATCCGGGATTTCCGCGGGTCACTCGGCGGCGCGGATGGCCCGCCACACCCGCTCGGGCGTGGTCGGCATGTCGATGTGGCGCACCCCGAGGTGGGCGACCGCGTCGCACACGGCGTTGTGCACCGCCGGCGTGGAACCGATGGTGCCGGACTCACCGATGCCCTTGGCCCCCAGCGGGTTGACCCAGGTGGGTGTCTGGAGGTCGACCAGCTCGAACGAGGGCAGCTCGGCGGCCGACACCACGGCGTAGTCGGCGAAGTTGGTGGTGAGCGGGTTGCCGTCGGCGTCGAAGGCCACCTGCTCGTACAGCGCCTGGGCGGCGCCCTGGGCGATGCCGCCGTGACGCTGCCCTTCGGCGAGCAGCGGGTTGAGCACCCGTCCGGCGTCGTCGCACGCGACGTGGCGCACCAGCCGCACGTCACCGCTCTCGGTGTCGACCTCGACCACGGCCACGTGGGCGCCGAAGGGGTACGTGGGCTGGGTCGTGCTGAAGTCGTGCTCGGCGCGCAGCGCCGCCCCGTCGCCGGCGTCGCCGGCAGCTGCAGCGGCGACCAGGTCGGCCCACGTGCGGCCGACCGCCGGCGTGCCCGCGACGTGGAACCGCCCTGCCGCCGTGTCGAGCACCACGTCGTCGGGCGCCGCTTCGAGCAGGTCGGCGGCCAGGCGCCGGGCCCGGTCGACGACCTCGGCCGCGGCGCCGCGCACGGCGGACCCGCCGAGCTGCAGCGAGCGCGACCCGAACGTGCCGACGCCGCGGGCCACCTGGTCGGTGTCGCCGTGCACGACCCGGACCGCGTCGAGGGGGACGCCCATCTCGTCGGCGACCAGCATGGCGAACGCCGTCTCCAGCCCCTGCCCGTGGGGCGACGATCCGGTGGCCACGACGACCTCGACCCCGTCACCGCCCGCGGTGTCCCGCACCTCGACCTCGGCGAACTCGGAGCCGGCACGCGGGCCGCTGGTCACCTCGACGTAGGTCGACAGCCCGATGCCGAGCGCGAGCCGGTCGCCCTGCGCGCGCCGGCGGCGCTGCTCGGCCCGCAGCTCGTCGTAGCCGGCGGCGGCGAGCGCCCGGTCGAGCGCGGCCGGGAAGTCGCCGCAGTCGTAGGTGGCGCCGGACGCGGTGCGGTGGGGCTCGTCGAAGCGGGGCACCAGGTTGCGCCGCCGCACCTCGGCCGGGTCGAGACCGACCTCGGCGGCGAACAGGTCGACCGCCCGCTCGATGGCCGCCGTCGCCTCGGGTCGTCCGGCACCGCGGTACGACGCGACCGGCGTGGTGGTCGTGACGGCGACGCGCGCGTCGGAGGTCACGGTCGGGATGGCGTAGGTGCCCGCCGCCATCGTCCGCGTGAGCCGGGGCAGGAATGCCGCCATGTTCGGGTAGGCGCCGGCGTCCTGCACGATCGACAGGTGGTAGGCCTCGATGGTGCCGTCGGGCCGGCCCCCGATCGTGACGTCGTGCACCTGGGCCCGGCCGTGCACCATCCCGACCATGTTCTCGGAGCGGGTCTCGACCCACCGCACGGGACGCCCGCACCGGCGGGACAACCATCCCAGCAGGATGTCCTCGGGGTGGCCACCGATCTTGGCGCCGAACCCGCCCCCGACGTCGGGGGTGACGACCAGCACCTCGGACCGGTCGAGGCCGTAGGCGGCGGCGACCGCGTGCTGCAGCCCGTGGGCGTTCTGCGTCGAGCACCACAGCACCAGTCGTCCGAGGTCCCAGGTCGCCGCCGACGACCGCACCTCGAGCGGGCACGCCGCGAGCCGCTGGTTCACGATGCGCTGGCGCACCACCACGTCGCTCGCGTCGGGGCCGCCGGCGTCGGCGGTCGGCGGGGTGCCGAAGGCGCCCACCAGGTTGGTGCCGACCTCGGGGAACAGCACCGTGTCGTCGGCGAGCGCGTCGCACGGGTCGACGACGGCGGGCAAGGGGGCGTAGTCGACGACGACCGCCTCGGCCGCGTCGGGCCCCTGCTCGGGACGTTCGGTGAGGACGACGGCGACCGGCTCGCCCACGAACCGCACGCGGTCGCGTGCCAGGTAGGGCCGGCGCATCGCCTCGTTGGTCACGCCGGCGATGGGCGGCAGGTCGACCTCGTCGCCGGCGACCACGTCGACGACGCCGGGCATGGCTCTGGCCTCGTCGAGGTCGACGGCACCGATCTCGGCGTGGGCGACCGTCGACCGCACGTAGGTGGCGTGGATCGCGCCGGCCAGCCGGGGGTCGTCCACGTCGGCGGCGTAGGTGCCGCCGACGGTGAGCAGCCGGGGATCCTCGACCCGCACGACGCGGGTGCCGAGGATGCTCACGGGCGGGCGCGCCGCGGCGGAGGCATCGGCGGGCCGATCAGCCGAGCATGAGCGACAGCGCCACCACGGTGAACCCCCACACGAGGGCGACCACGACGGTGAGGCGATCGAGGTTGCGCTCCATGACCGTCGACCCCATGGCGCTGGCGCCCATGCCACCACCGAACATGTCGGACAGGCCGCCGCCCTTGCCGCTGTGCAGCAGCACGAGCACGATCATGACGAGCGACGCGATGACGTTGAGCGTGACTGTGATGGCGGTGAGCACGGGGTGGGTTGTCTCCTCGGAGGTGGAAGCCCGCAGGATAGTGCGCCGCCGTCAGGGGACGCACCTGCACGTCGACGCCGCGCGGCTCAGGGAGCGACGGGCTCGCGACCGGGGTCGAGGTCCTGGTGCTCGCCCGTGCGCAGGTGGCAGGCGGCGCGGTGGGACGGGTCGTCGGCGGCCGGGAGCAACCCTGGCGTCTCGACGTCGCACACGCCGGCGACGGCGATCGGACAGCGAGGATGGAACCGGCATCCCGCAGGCGGATCGAGCGGGCTCGGCATCTCGCCCTTCAGCCGGGTGCGGTGCCGGGGCCGCTCGGGGTCGGCCACCGGGATGGCCGAGAGCAGCGCCTCGGTGTAGGGGTGCTGAGGACGGCGGAACACCCGGTCGCGCGTGCCGATCTCCGCGATGCCCCCCAGGTACATCACCGCCACCCGGTCGCACAGGTGCTCGACCACGGCGAGGTCGTGGGCGACGAACACGAGCGTGAAGTCGAGCCGCGCCTGCAGGTCGCTCAGCAGGTTCAGGATCTGCGACCGGATCGACACGTCGAGCGCCGACACCGGCTCGTCCGCGACCAGGAAGCGGGGCTCGACCGCCAGGGCCCGGGCGATGCCGACGCGCTGGCGTTGGCCGCCGGAGAACTGGTGCGGATAGCGCTGGGCGTGGCCGGGCTCGAGCCCGACCAGCTCGAGCACCTCGTGCACCTTGTGCTGCCGCTGCCGGGCCGGTGTGCCGTGGGCGCGCAGCCCCTCGGCGATGGAGTCGCCGATCGTCGCCCGGGGATCGAGCGACGAGAACGGGTCCTGGAACACGATCTGCATCTGGCGCCGCAGCGCCCGGAGGCGGTGACCACGGGCGCGGTGCACGTCGGTGCCGTCGAAGGTGACCGTGCCCTCGTCGGCGGGCAGCAGCCCGAGCAGGACGCGCCCGAGCGTCGACTTGCCGCACCCCGACTCGCCCACCAGCCCGAGGACCTCGCCCGGGTAGATGTCGAGGTCGACGCCGTCCACCGCTCGCACCGCGCCGGCGGAACGACCGAAGGCGCCGCCCCGGACTGCGAACGCCTTGACCACTCCCCTGGCCGACACCAACGGCGTCGGCGCGTCGGCGACCGCGGCGGTCATCGGCCCACCTCGACGGCCGCCTCGGACGGCACCTCGGCCGCGTCGCTGTGGAGGTAGCAGCGCACGCTGTGACCGGGGTGCACCTCGACCAGCGCCGGCAACGCCTCGGTGCACCGGGTCAGCTCGTGCTCGACGCGCGCCTGGCACCGGGGGGCGAAGCGGCACCCGACGGGCAGGTCGACCAGGTTCGGCACCCGGCCGGGGATGACCGCGAGGCGGTCGCGCCGCTGGCCGATGACCGGGACCGACCCGATGAGCCCCTGGGTGTAGGGGTGCAACGGGTCGCGGAACAGGGTGCGGGTGTCGGCCTCCTCGACGATCTGGCCGGCGTACATCACCGCCACCCGGTCGCACACCTCGGCGACGATGCCCAGGTCGTGGGTGATGAGCACCACGCTCATGCCCATCTCGGCCTGCAGGTCGAGTATGAGGTCGAGGATCTGCGACTGGATCGTGACATCCAGGGCGGTGGTGGGCTCGTCCGCGATGAGCAGGTCGGGGTTGCCGGCCAGCGCCATCGCGATCATGACCCGCTGGGCCTGGCCGCCCGAGATCTCGTGGGGGAAGGCGCGCGCCCGGCGCGCCGGCTCGGCGATGCCGACGCGGGCGAGCATCTCCTGCGCCCGCTCGATGCCGTCCGCCCGCTTCAGGCCCTCGTGGGCCTCGTACACCTCCGCGATCTGGAACCCCACCCGGTACGAGGGGTTGAGCGACGAGATCGGCTGCTGGAAGATCATGCCGATGCGGCTGCCCCGCAGCGCCCGCATCTCGGCGCTGGACGCCTGGCGCAGATCGTGGCCGTCGAAGCGGATCGAGCCGCCGACCACGCGCCCCGGCTCGTCGACCAGGCCCATGACCGACAGCGCCGTGACGCTCTTGCCGGAGCCCGACTCGCCGACGAGGCCGACAATCTCGCCGCGCCGCACGGTCAGGTCGACGCCGTCGACCGCCT
>JAFGPU010000491.1 GCA_016936035.1 Acidimicrobiales bacterium | reverse complement strand
GCGCCAGGCCGGCCAGGATCCACAACGGCACCGTGATGCGGGGGCCCGACTCGTGCGGGTGGCCGTGGCCCTGGTACTCGCCGAAGAAGGTGAGGTACACCGTGCGCGTCATGTAGGCGGCGGTCATGAGGGCGCCGATCGTGCCGACGACGAGGAAGGCCGTGTAGCCGCCGTCGCCGCCCAGCTGCGAGGCGCCCGCCAGGATCTCGTCCTTCGACCAGAAGCCGGCCAGCGGGAACAGGCCGATGAGCGCGGCGGTGCCGATCAGGAAGGTCTTGTAGGTGTGCGGCATCCACTGCCGCAGACCGCCCATGTCCTTCTTCATGTCGAAGCTGTGCACGGCGTGGCTGACCGAGCCCGAGCCGAGGAACAGGCAGGCCTTGAAGAAGGCGTGGGTGAACAGGTGGAAGAAGGCGGCGGTCCAGGCGCCGACGCCCAGCGCCATCACCATGTAGCCCAGCTGCGACACCGTCGAGTAGGCGAGCACCTTCTTGATGTCGTTCTGCACGAACGCCAGCCCCGCCCCGCCGAGGACGGTGACGCCACCCACGATCGCCAGCAGGTTGACGGTCGAGATGCCGATGTCGAGGCCCTGGAAGAAGACCCCGTACAGGCGGCCCACCATGAAGATGCCGGCCACGACCATCGTGGCCGCGTGGATGAGGGCCGACACGGGCGTGGGGCCGGCCATGGCGTCGGGCAGCCACGTGTGCAGGATGAACTGACCCGACTTGGACATGACCGCGGCGATCAGCGAGACCGCCGCGACCGTCAGGGCCGTCTGGCTGATGCCGCCGTCGAGGGCCAGCGAGTTGATCTCGACGATGTCGAAGGTGCCGCCCGCCGCCCAGAACAGCGTGATGACACCGACGAGCAGACCGACGTCGCCGACGCGGTTGGTGATGAAGGCCTTGAGGGCGGCGTCGCTGTTGGCCTTCTCCTCCCACCAGTGGCCGATCAGGGCGAACGAGCAGACGCCCACCAGCTCCCACATGACGATGAGCTGCAGGGTCGACGTGGCCATGACCAGGCCGAGCATCGACGCCGTGAACAGCGACAGGAAGGCGAAGAAGTGCGTGTAGCGGCGGTCGCCGGCCACGTAGTCGGTGGAGTACACGTGCACGAGCAGCGACACCAGCGTGACGACGAACAGCATCATCACGGCGGGGCCGTCGAGCAGCATGCCGACCTCGATCTCGACGCCACCGTTCTCGAACCAGGTCCAGCTGCGCTCGACGGGCTCGACCGTGAGATGCGCCTCCTCCTCGGCGGCCGGGGTGGCGGCGACCGTGGGGCCGGCCGACTCACCGTCGACGGTGACCCCCGCAAGGCTGTGCTCGTCCTCGGCGCCGGCGGGGGCCTCCTCCTCGGTGTGGCTCTCGGACTCGTGCTCCGCGTCGTTGACGTGGCCGAACCACTGCACGTTGGTGGCCAGGGCGAGCACGAACGCGATGCCCACGGCGGCGATGCCGATCTCGCTGCCCTTGCGGGGCAGGCGCTTCCCGAAGAACAGGATGAGGAAGAACGATGCTGCGGGGATGAGCGGGATGATCCAGGCGTTGTCGAGCATTGGTCCCAGCTAACCCCTCATCGAGTCGACGTCGTCGAGGTCGACGCTCGCCCGGTTGCGGTAGATGATCAGCACCATCGCCAGGCCCACGCCCACTTCGGCGGCAGCGACGGCGATGATGAACAGCGCGAAGACGGCGCCCGTGATGTCGCCGTGCATGGCGCCGAACGCCAGCAGGTTGATGTTGACGGCGTTGAGGATGAGCTCGATCGACATCAGCACCAGCACGGTGTTCTTGCGGGCGATGACGCCGTAGACACCGATGCAGAAGAGGACGGCGCCGAGCAGCAGGAACTGGTTGAGCATCAGGTCGTCCACCGGGTCACCGATCCTTCCGGGCGATGACGATGGCGCCGACCAGAGCGGAGAGCAGCAGCACCGAGATGACTTCGAACGGGATCAGGTACTGGGAGAAGATGGCGTCGCTGACCGTGGCCGTGTTGCTGCCGTTGACCGCGTCGATCCGCCGGTCGGCGGGCAGGGCGTCGTCGCCGAAGCGGTCGACGAGCGCGTAGCCCATCACACCGACGAGCAGCACGGCCGTGACGACCCCCACCCACCAGTGGTCGTTGGTCATGTCGGGGTCGCGGCCGATCTTGGCGCGGGTCAGCATGATGCCGAACAGCACCAGCACCATGATCGCCCCGATGTAGACGAGCACCTGGGTGACCGCCACGAACTCGCCGGCCAGGATGACGAACTGGGCCGCCACCCCGCCGAACACGACGATCAGGGCCAGCGCCGAGTGCACGACGTTGCGGCTGGTGACCACCACCAGGGCGGACCCGACCATCGTCGCGGCGATGACGTAGAAGAAGATGTTCTGAGCGACCATGGCGGCGGGGCTACCTCGGGACCTTGCGGACCTTCTGCTCCGACCCGGCCTCGTAGGGCTCGAAGTCGGGCACGGTCTCCATCCACTCGCCCAGGCGCTCCTTGTCGTGGAGCAGGTCGGCGAGGCGCAGCTCGGAGTACTCGTACTCGGGGCTCCAGAACAGCGCGTCGAACGGGCACACCTCGACGCAGATGCCGCAGTACATGCAGAGCGCGTAGTCGATGTCGAACCGGTCGAGCTTGTTGACCGTGCGGGGCTTGCCGCCGGGACGGCGGGGCGGGGCCGTGTCCTTGTGCCCCTCGATGTAGATGCACCAGTCGGGGCAGCTGCGCGCGCACAGCATGCACACGGTGCAGTTCTCCTCCTTGAGGGCGATGACGCCACGGGCGCGCGTGGCCGGCATCTCCTTCTCGTGGGGGTACTGCACCGTGGCCGCGCCCTTGGAGGGTGCGGGGATGAGCGTCTTGATGCCCCGGGCGGGGAACATCGTGCGGCCCATGGTCTTGAGCGTGACCCCGAGACCCTTGACCAGGCCCGGCGTCTTGGGAGCAGGGAGTTTGGCCATCAGTAGGCGACCTTCAGCGCCATCGTCGCCAGGATGTTGACCAGCGACAGGGGGATGAGGATCTTCCACGCGAGCTGCTGCAGCTGGTCCTCACGGAACCGGGGATAGGTGAACCGGACCCAGAAGACCAGGAAAGCGACGAGCATGATCTTCGCCAGCATCACGAGTGGGCCGACCACGTTCATGTAGGCGGCGTCGAGCGGGACGCCCGGCAGGGCCCAGCCACCCAGGAACAGCGTGGCGGCCACGGCGGCGAAGGCGCCGGCGGTGGCGAACTCGGCGATGAAGAACAGCAGGAAGCGCATGCCCGAGTACTCGGTCATGTAGCCCGAAACGAGCTCGGACTCGGCGATCGGCATGTCGAAGGGCGCCTGGGCGAGCTCGGCCTGCATTGCCACCAGGAAGATGAAGAACCCGATGAACTGGGTGAGCACGAACGGGTTGCCGATGGCGTCCATGCCGAAGATCGCCCCCTCGTGCTGGGCGGCGACGATGCCCTGCATGTTGAGCGTGCCGGCCTGGATGACCACGCCGACGACCGCCAGCACCATGGGCAGCTCGTAGGCGATGAGCTGGCCGGCGGCCCGCAGGCCGCCCAGCAGCGAGTACTTGTTGGCCGAGCTCCAGCCGGCGATGAGGATGCCGAGCACCGAGATCGACGACACGGCCAGGATGTAGAAGATGCCGACGTCGAGGTTGGTGAACCAGGCGTCGGGCCCGAACGGCACGCCGGCCAGGATGAGGAAGACCGAGGCCACCACGATGTAGGGCGCCAGGGCGAACATCTTGCGGTCGGCGCGCCAGGGGACGATGTCTTCCTTCTGGATCCACTTGCCGACCTCGGCGAGCAGCTGCATCGAGCCGTAGGGGCCGGCCTCCATGGGACCGAGCCGGCTCTGCATGAAGCTCATCATCTTGAACAGGAAGACGTAGACGAGCGTGCCCGCGGGCAGCAGCACCGCCACCAGCACACCGACGGTGCGCAGGACGGTCTGCTGCCAGTAGGCCAGCTCGAGGGC
>JAFGPU010000490.1 GCA_016936035.1 Acidimicrobiales bacterium | reverse complement strand
CTCGCCGTCGCCGGCGAGGCCGCGCTGCTGTCGGGCGACCTCGACGCCGCCCGGACGGACCTCACCGCAGCCGCCGAGGCGCACCGGTCGCTCGGGTCCGAGACCGGCACAGCCCACGCGCTCCAACGCCTCGCCGAGGTCGAGCTGGCGGCCGGTGACCGGGCGGAGGCCGACCGGCTGGCCCGCCGGGCGCTGCCGCTCGCCCGCTGGTCTCCGCTGTCTCACCACCTGCTCCAGCGCATCTACGGCACGCTCGTGGCCACGGCACCCGACAGCGAGGCTGCGCTCGCCGTCGTCGACGAGGCCGAGCACGCCGTCGACGAGCACACCGGCTGCATGATGTGCCACGTGATGATCGCCGTACCCGCGACGATCGCCTTCGCCGAGGGCGGCCGTCTCCCCGAGGCGCGCGCCTGGCTGGCCGAGGCCGAGGCATCGGCGCGGCGATGGCAGGGCACGGCGTGGCAGGGCGCCGTGGCGGAGGCGCACGCCCACGTCGCACGCGCCGAGGGCGACGAGGCCACGGCCCGTCGCCTTCTCGACCGGGCGGCCCGCCTGTTCGAGGAGGCTGACCAGCCCCTCGACGCGCGGCGGTGCCGGGAGGCGGTCGAGGCCGCGTCGAGCTGATCGCAGGGCCAGGTCACCGTCGACGGATCACGCGGTGCGGTCGGTCGCCGCAGCGACGACCGGGTCGCGCCACACAACGGCCTCGCCGTCGAGGACGGTGGCACCACCGTCGACGGCAACCGTGGTGCGCATCCGCACCACGGGCTTGTCGGCTCGAACCTCGATCACCTCCACCTCGGCGGTGATGACGTCGCCGGGGCGGACCGGTGCGAGGAACCGCCACGACGTCTCGAGGAACACGCTGCCCGGCCCGGGCAGCTCCTCGGCGACGACCGCGTTGAGCAGGCCCGAGGTCACCCCGCCCTGGACGATGATGCCACCGAACCGGCTGGAGGCAGCCAGCTCCGCGTCGTAGTGGACGGGGTTGCGGTCACCGGTCAGCTCGGTGAACAACTCGATGTCGCGGGTGCTCACGCGTCGCGACCGCCGGGCGCGGTCGCCGACGGAGGGTGAGCGCTGGGTGGAGTCGTGCATGAGAGGTCCTCCTCAGTAGGAACCGGCGAGCCGGGGCGCGCCATGACCAGGGTGGGCCACGGCGTCGAGTCGGTGCAGCGCCAACGCACCGAGCGCAGGGCCGGGGGCGAGGCAGATCAGCGCCCAACGCCAGCCTGCGGCATCGGCGACGACCGGGACCAGCCAGGTCGCCGCGCTGGTGGCGGCGAAGCCCAGCGAGAGCTGGAGCGACAGCACCGAACCGACGAGCGTGGGGTGGGCGTGGTCGCGGACGAGCGCAGGGAACTGGCCGCCGTCCGCGATCACCGCCGCCCCCCAGGCGAGTGCGATGGTCGACGCCACGACCGGCCACGGCGTCGCGAAGCCCAGCAGGGCGACGAGCGACCCGGAGACCGCCATCGCGGCGATCGCGGTGCGGCGGCGCCCCGCACGATCGCCGAGGCGTCCACCGCCGACGGCGGCGGCAGCGCCGAAGGCGACGACGGCGAAGGCGCCCAGGCTGGCCGTGCGATCGTCACCCCACATGGCGAACATCAGCGGGGCGATGGCCGCCCATCCCGCGTAGAGCTCCCACACGTGGCCGACGTAGCCGAGACAGGTCAGGCGCAGGGGCCGGGAGCGGACGACGGCAGCGATGTCATCGACGGTGACCCGGCTCCGTGGAGGCGTGGCTGGGCCGTCGCCGGCACGGAACCACACCATGGCGGCACCGACCGTGGCGGTTCCCGAGGTGATGCAGAGCAGCGCCCGCCAGCTCACAGGGCCGAGGCCGTTGACGAGGTGGGGACTGGCGGAGCCGAGGGTGAGCGCGGCGATCATGGTGCCGAGCACCCGACCGTGGTCGCCCCGCGCCCAGGCGCCAGCCGCCTTCAGCAGGGGCGGGTAGACGAGTGCCAGTGCGCCGCCGACGACCATCCTGCTCATCAGGAGCACCCACAGGCTGGGCCGGGCCACCGGAGCGACGTTGGCCGCCGCTGCCACGAGGCCGCCGATCAGGGCGAGCTGGCGGGGCCCGACCCGGTCGGCCACACCCGTCAGTGCGGTTCCCGCCGCGGTGACCGCGAAGCCGATCTGCACCGCGACGACGGCCCAGCGCTCGTCGGTGGCGGTCAGGCCCAGCTCGGCCCCGAGCCCGGGCAGTGCCGCAGCGGCGGAGAACCAGGTGGCGAGGACGAGAACCATGCCGATGGCAAGTGACCGCAGGCTGGCGTCGCGGCCCGGGTTGCGGGTGTCCATCCACTGCTCCTTCGATCCGTCCGACCACTGCGCTGTGGTGCCCACCGCAGCGTCCTCCGGACGCTGCCGCCAGGCATGGAGGTGTTCGGGAGAATCTGTGGAGATACCGGCTCCGGGCGACCGGTGAGCGGCCGGCCTACCGCTGGTCGCCCCGACGACCGGAGCGGCGGCGTAGCACCGCGAGCTGGTCGGGGCTCTCGGGGCAGGGCCGGTCGGCTTTGCGCGTCCCGGCCCGCCGCTGGGCGAGCCGGGCGACGACGTCGCCGCCGTCGTCACCGTCGTGCAGCAGGACGCACCCGGCCACGGTGCCGGTGCGGCCGACGCCGCCCCAGCAGTGCACGAAGGCCACCCCCCGCCGGCGCGCCTCGGCGATGAGACCGACGATGCGGTCGTAGCCGGCGTCGTCGATGACCCCGAAGTCGGGTATCGGGCACCGCACGTGCTGCAGATCGAGCTGGCGGGCCGTCGCGACCTCGGCCACGATCGGTGCGTACTCCACCAGTTCCCCGTCGGTGGTGAGGTCGACGAACGTCCGGACGCCGGCGTCGGCCAGCAGGTCGATCTTCGTCCTGGCCCGAGCCGGCGACGTGTGGCCCGGGTACTCGCCGGCCAGCACACCGGGCCCCACCCACCAGGCGTGCAGGACGTCGTCGTGGGGCCAGCTCTCGTCGTCAGGTCTGGGGTCGAGGCCGGCCCGGTAGAGGCCGGAGGCCAACGCCTCGATCCGGTCGCGCAGGACGACCGTGTCCCGCCAGCGTGTGGGGATCGCCGAGGCGCCCCACCGTGCGCCCGCGAGCTGCCCGGCGATGGCGGCGGTCGTGTCGGCGTCGTCACCCAGGTTGGCGGCCCGCAGGACGGCGTCGCGGTGGTCGCTGGCACCGGCGACCGCCCAGATCGCCGCCTCGAGCGCGTCGACGCAATAGCCCCTCCCGCGGATGTCGTCGGCGGCTTTCGCCAGCCACGACCCCCGGGCCACGGCGTCGATCGCCGGGTCGAGCTCGCCCCAGCACCAGAACCCGGGGGCGAAGACCTGGTCGGCCGGTGCCCCACCGATGAGCGCCGCCACCATGGCGCCCATCAGCCGGCACGCGTCGACAGGGCGGGCCGCACCGTGGGTGGTGCGGCTCGAGTCGCCCGATCGGGCGGCGGCCTCGCCGACGTCCCGATGCCACCGGATCGGCACGGCGGCCAACCGCATCAACGATCCGTTGGCGGCGCGCTCGGGGTGGGGGTTCGGATCGATCGCCTCGCCGGTCTGCTCGAACCGGGCGAGCTGGGCGCTGACCGTGTTGCCGATGTCGAAGCAGCGCCCGTTCGAGGAGAGGTACCCCGTGCGGGACCACATCAGGTAACGGCGCATCTGGTCGGCCGGGTCCGACGTGCCCCGGTCGAGCAGGGACTCGGCCAGGCACAGCGCCATCGAGGTGTCGTCGGTCCACTCGCCCGGTTCGAGCCCGAACGGCCCGCCGCCGACCATGTCGTCGATCGGCGTGAACGACCCCGGTGCCTTGAACTCGAGCGTCGTGCCCACGGCGTCGCCACACGCGAGGCCGAGCAGGGCCCCGATCGCACGATCTCGCGCGCCGTCGCTGTCCTGCCCCGCCGGCTGCGGGCTCACCATCTCGTCGACGAGACCTGACCGCTGCTTCCGATCGCCCATCCGGTCCTCCTGTCCTTCGTCCGCTCGTGTCCGCCGCATCCAGTCGACCGCCGGTCGCGCCGAGGCTGCCTCGCTCGGTGCAGCACGGTACTGGTCGGCCGTCGGCGCTGATCGCCGGTCGGGCCGTCCGTCGGATCGTCCGTTGGGACAGCCGGCACGGTGGCCCCGCCTGATCGTGGGTACGGCAGCGCCGTGACACCCCACCACGAGCGGTGTCCGTCGCGTCGACGGGGACCGCGACGTGCGGGGTCGTCGGGTGATCTCGGCGTACCAGAGTCCTACAGCAGGATCTGCCGGCGCGCGCCAGGTTGCACCGCCGACTGTGGTGGGGCCGGTGGTGCGCGTGGGGCTTGGTTCAGTTCCAGGTGAAGGTGTGGGAGGTGAG
>JAFGPU010000090.1 GCA_016936035.1 Acidimicrobiales bacterium | reverse complement strand
GCGGGTGCGCTGGGCGACGATGATCGAGAAGGTGTTGTAGATGCTGAACGTCGCCACCAGCAGGGCGATGCCGGCGAACATGGTCAGGAAGGCCAGCAGCATGTCGAGGAACGTCTCGGAGATCTCGTCGGTCGCCTCGCTGGTCATCTCCGAGCCCGTGGTCGCCTCGAGCCCGGACGGAAGCACCTCACCGATGCGGGCGGCCAGCTCGTCCTGCGAGACGCCGTCCGCGGCCTGCACCGCGATGCGCGAGACCCCGTCGGACGACTTGGCGACGTGCGTCATGGCATCGTCGAGGTCGAAGGCCGTGAAGGTGACGCCCCCCAACCCGTCCTCGTCGCCGAACGTGGCGACGCCGACGATGGTCACCTCGACCGGCTCGGGCGTCAGCAGCGTGGTGGTGTCGCCCAGTGCCAGGTCGCCGGCGTCCAGGGTGGCCTTGTTCACCACCACCTCGTCGCCGCCCCGTGGTTCGCGGCCGTCGGCGAGGCGGTAGGGGTTGAGGTCGGGGTTCGTCGTCCAGCTGCCGGCGAGCTGGGGCGGGCCGTTGCCGCCGATCGCGTCGCCGTCGGCGCCGAGCAGTTGGCCGAAGCCGACGACCGCCGGCTCGGCGGCGGCCACCCCGTCGACGTCCTCCACGAGATCGGCCAGCGACCGGTCGATGAGGCCCCGGGGCGCGTCCATGCCCAGATCGGTGGCGTTGCGCACCACCACGTCGGTGCCGGCGTTGACCTCGGTGAACAGGTCGTCGAAGTTCGCCCGCAGGGTCGAGCCCAGCACGAGCGTGCCGGTCAGGAAGGCGACGCCGAGAACCACGGCCAGCGACGTGCCGGTGAGGCGGCGGGCGTGGGCCCGCATCTCCCGGATCGTGAGGAACAGCATCGGTCAACCTCCCAGTGACGACATGCGTTCGAGGACGGACGTCGCGGTGGGCGACTCGATCCGGTCGACGATGCGCCCGTCGGCCAGGAACAGTGCGCTGTCGGCCGTGGCGGCGGCGATCGGATCGTGGGTGACCATCACGATCGTCTGGCCCATGTCGTCGACGGCCCGGCGGAGGAACCCGAGGATCTCGGCGCCGCTGCGCGAGTCCAGGTTGCCGGTCGGCTCGTCCGCGAAGACGATGGCGGGCCGCCCGGCCAGCGCCCGGGCCACCGCCACGCGCTGCTGCTGCCCGCCCGACAGCTCGGACGGGCGGTGCTCCAGCCGGTCGCCCAGGCCGACGGTGCGCACCACCTCGTCGAGCCAGTCGCGAGGGGGCTCCCGGCCGGCGAGCCGGTCGGGCAGCACGATGTTCTCGCGCGCCGACAGCGTCGGCACCAGGTTGAACGCCTGGAACACGAACCCGATGCGGTCGCGCCGCAGCAGGGTCAGCTCCTTGTCGGACAGGGCGCCGAGGTCGACGTCGCCGAGGTAGACCCGGCCCTCGGTGAGCGAGTCGAGCCCCGCGACGCAGTGCATCAGCGTCGACTTGCCCGATCCGGACGGGCCCATGATGGCGGTGAAGCGGCCGGCCTCGAGGTCGACCGAGATGTCGTCGAGGGCCATGACGGCCGTGGCGCCCGAGCCGTAGACCTTGGTGGCCCCGACGGCGCGGGCGGCGGCGACCCGGGTGGGTGTGGGATCGGTGACGGTGCTCATCGGATCTCCTCCTTGAGGACGTCGCGACGCTGGCGGTACTCGTCGGCGTCGATGTCACCCCGGGCGAAGCGCTCGGCCAGGACCGACTGGCCGCCGTGGCGGGCCCAGGGCGCTCCGCCGCGGCGGATCCGCCAGGCCGAGTAGGCGATGACGGCGACCACCAACAGGAAGAAGGTCAACGGGATGAGGGCCCACGGGCCGGGCCCGTGGCCCCACCCGTCGGCATGCGTTGCGAGCAATGTCGTGAACATGCCTCGATCGTCCGCCACGCCCCGTGCCAGGTCGTTCCCCCGGGGGATGATCTCGGCCTACGACGTCCGTGGTAGGCGGGACGGGCGCGAGTACGCCGGGCCGCGCCGCGACCGGTCAGGCGGACCAGCCCGGCCGCACCAGGCCCGATTCGTAGGCGAACACCACGAGCTGGGCCCGGTCGCGGGCCGCGAGCTTGGTCATCGCCCGGCTGACGTGCGTCTTGGCGGTCATGGGGCTGACGTAGAGGCGCTCGGCGATCTCGTCGTTCGACAGGCCCTCGGCGACCAGCACCATCACCTCGCGCTCGCGATCGGTCAGCGCGTCCAGCGCCGGCGTCGCCAGGGGCTCGCGGCTGCGGGTGGCGAAGGCGCCGATGAGCCGGCGGGTCACCCCCGGTGACAGCAGGGCGTCGCCCGCGGCGACCGCCCGCACGGCACGCAGCAGCTCGACCGGCTCGGTGTCCTTGACGAGGAACCCGCTCGCCCCGGCGCGGATCGCCTCGAACACGTACTCGTCCAGGTCGAACGTGGTGAGGATGACGATGCGCACGTCGCCCAGGCGGTCGTCGCCGACGATCGTGCGGGTGGCGGCCAGGCCGTCGGTGCCGGGCATGCGGACGTCCATGAGCACGACGTCGGGGCGGAGACGGCGCGTCATCGCCGCCGCCTCGTCGCCGTCGGCGGCCTCGCCGACCACCTCGACGTCGTCCTGGGCGTCGAGCAGGGCCCGGAAACCGGCTCGCACCAGCGCCTGGTCGTCGGCGAGCAGCACCTTGATCATGTGGCACCCCTGGTCGGCCCTGCTGCCCCCCGGCGCGGGGGCGGTGACCCGGCTGCGGCCATCACGCGTCGCCCCGCAGCGGGAAGCGGGCGCGCACCCGGAACCCCTTGCCCGGCCGGGGCCCCGCCTCGAGCGTGCCGCCCAGCGCGTGGGCCCGCTCGCGCATGCCGGCGATGCCCCGCCCGGCGCCGTCGCCGGCGACCTCGGCATGTGCGCCCCGTCCGTCGTCGTCCACCTGCACCTCCAGCTCGTGGTCGGTCCGCCGCACCCGCAGGGTGACACGTGTGGCCTCGGCGTGGCGCACGACGTTCGTCAGCGACTCCTGGGCCACCCGAAAGGCGGCGAGGTCGACGCCCGCGGGCAGACCGCCACCCACCTCGTCGTGGTCGCCGGGGCCCATCGTGTCGCCGGTGTCGTCGTGCCGCTCGACCCGGACGTCGAGACCCGTCCCCCGTGCCCGCTCGGCCAGCACGTCGAGGTCGTCGAGCCCGGCGGTCGGCTCCAGCGGCGCCGTCCCGCCCTCGCCCTGGCGCAGCACGTCGAGCACCGAGCGCAGCTCGCCCAGCGCGTCCTTGCTGGCGTCCTTGATGGCGACCAGTGCGGGTCGCACCTGGTCGGCGTCGACCTGGTCCGGGCGCTCGTCGAGCAGGTGCAGCGCCACGCCGGCGCGCACGTTGATGAGCGAGATGTTGTGGGCCAGCACGTCGTGCAGCTCGCGGGCGATGCGCAGACGCTCCTCGCTGGCCAGCCGCCGGGCCTCCTCGGACCGGGCCTGCGCCCGCTCGGCGGCGCGCTCGAGCCAGCTGTGGGCCAGCTCGGTGCCGATCGCCAGCAGGAGCAGCCACGTCGCGAGACCGACCGCCCAGCCCCAGTCGGGCCACGGCCCGTCGTCGGTCACCAGCGGTTCGATCCAGGCGGTGAGGATGTACCCGACGACGAGGCTCGTCCACGCGACATGGCGGTGCCCGCGCATGACGGCGTTGACGAACGCCGTGATCAGCGCCAGGAAGACCGGCCCGTCCGGGTAGTCGAG
>JAFGPU010000089.1 GCA_016936035.1 Acidimicrobiales bacterium | reverse complement strand
GGGTCGTAGTAGATGCCCTGGTCGGTGGTGGTCATCTGCGGCGCCCCCAGGTCTCTCGCTCGGTGGTCCTCGCACACGCGCCATCTGGATGGCACTGAGTGCCACCTTAGCCCGCCGTCAGCCTGCGGCGACGAGTTGCGACAGATCGGCGCGTCGGGCTCGTTCGTCCGTCCGATCGACGGCAGCTCACGTGCGCGCCACCACGCGCACCCTTCGCCCATCGCCCGTGCACTCGACCACGGTCAGGCCCTGGCCCTCGATGAGACGACAGAGGGAGCTCGTGTCGTAGAAGCGAACGGCACCGGGCACGTGGCTGTAGAAGGCTGCACGCAGCCGCCAGTAGAGGCTCTGGGATGCGAGCGGCGCGCCAGTGCGGGCCGGGGCGATGATCAACAGGAACCCGCCCGACCGGAGGCACCGCCTGATCTCGGCGATGAAGGCTGCAGGATCCGCGAGGTGCTGCAGGACGAGGGCCGCGAGGACACCTCCGAGCGACGCGTCCGCGAAGGGGAGCGGCGCGCTGACATCGTGCACCTCGAACGCCGCGTCGACCTCGTCGCGCGTCGCTCGTGCCCGCGCCACCTCGACCATGCGCGGCGATCCGTCGACACCGACGACGTCGTACCCGCGCCGCGCCAGCGCGAGCGCGTGGGCGCCGGGCCCACAGCCGAGGTCGGCGACAGGTCCGGGCGGTGCAACCACGTTGGCGAGCTCGTCGGCGGTCCGCTCGACCAGCTCGCGGAGCTCCGGCTCGTCCTGTCGCCGCGCCCAGGCCGCGCTCTCGCGGTCGTACATGAAGCGAAAGAACCAGCGCGGGGCAGGCATGGCGGTGACGCTACGCAACCATGCGTGCGGGGGCGTCAGGCCCATCTCCGACCTCGGCACATGGCCGGCGTCGGCGAATGCCGTGGTCGTCGTCGTCCGCTCGGGCGTCCTGGCGGGCTCCAGTCAGGCGTCATCGCGGCGCCGTGACGGGCGTGTTCTGCCCCACGCGGATGCGCCAGCCGTGCTCTTCGTCCCGCACGAGGACGAGGGCGAGGATGCTCTGCATGGGATCGGTGTCGCCGGTCGAGAGCGTCCCGTCGGCCTCGGCCGACCGCTGACGCGTGTGCGCCACGGCGATGTCAGGCGCGAGGAACACCACGCTCTCGACGAGATAGCGCACAGAGATGTTCTCGAGTGCACCACCGGGGTCGAAGACGAGTGCCTGGGCTCGATGCAGCTGCTCCGAGCCGAACACCAGGTTTCCGTTGAAGTTCACGAAGATCGTGTCGTCCGAGAAGAGGGCGTTCATGCCCTTGGCATCGTTGTCGTTGAACGCCTTCTCGTACGCGGCGATGACCGCGATGATCTCGTCCCTGGCTGCGCTCTCATCGTGCATGGACCGGAACGTAGTAATTCAACCCAACTTGAGGTCAAGCAACCGGATCCGGTCCTCACCGCCAACCTGCCTGCCTCCCCACACTCATGGCACTGAGTGCCATATTGGTCTAGGGTCGACTCCGTGATGGACCGGGGCCCGCTGCGACACGCCAACCTCTTCCACACGGGCATCGTCGTCGACGACCTCGCGGCCGCCCAGGAACAGCTCGGCGAGCTCCTCGGCGTCAGGTGGTTCGAGGGTGGCGGCGACGTCCGGGTGATCACCGACGACGGCGCGCGCACCGTACGGGCGTCCTACGCGCTGTCGCGGGAGGGTCCGCACCACGTCGAATTGGCCCAGTCGGTCGAGGGCACCCTGTGGACCGCCACCGCACCCGGCCACGCCCACCACCTCGGCTACTGGGTCGACGACGTCGCCGCCGCATCTGCCGAGCTGGCCCACCGAGGTTCACCGAGGATCGCCACCGTCGCCGCCGCCGACGACGCGCCCCCGGTGTGCGCCTATCACCAGGCGAACGGGCTCTACGTCGAGATCGTCAGCCTGGCCATGCGGCCCGTGCTGCTGCCGTCGAGGTGAACGCGCCATGACGGCCCGAGACCTGGAGGTTCGCAGATGAGCACAGCGGAGACCGGGCCGCGCCCCGCCGAGCCCGAGGACGTGGCCCGCGGCGAGCGGTTCTACCAGCAGCTGCTCGACGAGGAGGTCCGGGAGGTCCCGGTCAGCCTGCGGGCCACCTCGGCCGGTCACCTGGAACCGGCCGGCATCGCGGCTTCACGCTACTTCGACCCCGAGTTCCACCGGCGCGAGGTCGAACGCGTGTGGAGCCGCAGCTGGCAGATGGCGTGCCGCGAGGAGCAGATCCCCGAGGTCGGCGACTCGCTCGTCTACGAGATCGCCGACTGGTCGCTGATCGTGGTGCGCACGGCGCCGCAGGAGATCCGGGCGTTCCACAACTCGTGCCTTCACCGCGGCACGCAGCTGCGGACCCGCCCGGGCCGGGTCACCGGCCTGCGCTGTCCGTACCACGGGTTCACCTGGAACCTCGACGGCACGCTGCGCGAGATCCCGTCCGCCTGGGACTTCCCGCACGTCGACGAGTCCTCGTTCTGCCTCCCCCAGGCCCGGGTCGGCACGTGGGGTGGGTTCGTGTTCGTCAACGTCGACGAGCAGGCCGCCCCGCTCGAGGACCACCTCGAGGACCTGCCGTGGCACTTCGCCGAGTGGCCGCTGGAGGATCGCTACCTGACCGCCCACATCGTGCGGACGATGCCGTGCAACTGGAAGGTGGCGCTCGAGGCGTTCATCGAGGCCTACCACACGATGGCGGTGCACCCGCAGCTGCTCCCCACGGCGGCCGACTCGTTGACCGAATACGACGTCTACGGGCCGCACGTCAGCCGCATGATCACCGCCGTGGGCGTCAACAGCGAACACCTCGGTCGCCGGCTCGACGATGTCGAGATCGTCCGGGCCATGCTCGGCTCCAAGGACGCCGAGGTGACCATCGAGCCGGGCTCGAACGCCCGGAAGGTGCTCGGCGAGCGGGTGCGGGCGTCGCTGAAGGCGCGCACCGGGCGCGACCACGCCGACGTCACCGACGCCGAGCTGCTCGACGGCATCGAGTACTTCCTCTTCCCGAACTTCATGCCGTGGGCGGGGTTCTTGACGTCCTTCGCCTACCGCTTCCGTCCCGACGGCCACGACCCCGACTCGTGCATCATCGACATCATGGTGCTCGAGCCGCTCCCCGACGGCGGCGACCGACCCGCAACGCCCGCGACGAGGCACCTCGGTCCGGACGAGAGCTGGGCGGACGCGCCCGAGCTCGGGGTCTTCGGCCGGGTGTTCAACCAGGACGGGTCGACGCTCGGGCGGGTCCAGCGCGGGCTGCGGGCGTCGGTGAAGCCGACCACCACCCTGGGGCGCTACCAGGAGAGCCGCATCCGCCACTTCCACGCCACGCTCGACGCCTACCTGG
>JAFGPU010000088.1 GCA_016936035.1 Acidimicrobiales bacterium | reverse complement strand
CATGGCCGACGCCGTGACCGCGGGCACCGGGACCGCCGTGCTGGTGAGCGACCGGTCGCTGCCCGAGGGCGACCCCGCCACCCTGCCTGCTGCCTCGGACGACGACATGCACGCCGAGGGCGACGTCCCGGTCCGGTACATCTACTACACGTCGGGCACGACGGCGGAGCCCAAGGGCGCCCGCCACGGCGACCGGTCGCTGCGCACGGCCTCGGTCGGCATGTCCGAGCGGCTCGGCCTGGCCGAGGACGACCGCTTCGCGTTCGTCTTCCCGATCACGCACGTGGCCGGCGGCGTGTACGCCTACGCGGCCGCCGCCTACGGCCTGACGTTCGTGCTCGACGAGGCGTTCGACCCCACCACGACCATCGACCTGCTGCGGCGCGAGGACATCACCCAGGGCGGGGCCGGCACCTTCTTCCACCAGATGTACCTCAAGGCCCAGCGGGACCTGCCGGCGGGCGAGAAGCTGTTCCCGCACATCCGCACGTTCCCCGGCGGTGGCGCCCCCAAGCCGCCCAGCCTGCACCACGAGCTCAAGGAGGCCTTCGGCGTCGGGGTGGTGTCGGGTTACGGCATGACCGAGGCCCCGATCCTCACGATGAACCACCACGACGCTCCCGACGAGGTGCTGGCGACCACCGAGGGCCCCGCCGTCGCCGGTGCCGAGCTCCGCATCGTCACCGTCGAGGGCACCGTCGCCGGGGTCGGCGAGGAGGGCGAGGTGCGGGCCAAGGGCCCCCAGGTGACGCTCGGGTACCTCGACTCGTCGCTCGACGCCGCGGCGTTCGACGACGAGGGCTGGTTCCGCACCGGCGACCTGGGCACCCTCGACGCCGAGGGCAACCTCACCATCACCGGCAGGCTCAAGGACATCATCATCCGCAAGGGCGAGAACATCTCGGCCAAGGAGGTCGAGGACCTGCTGTTCACCCACCCGCTCGTGGGCGATGTCGCCGTCATCGGCCTGCCCGACGACGAGAGCGGCGAGCGGGCCTGTGCCGTGGTCGTGCCCGCCCCGGGCCAGCAGCCCATCACGTTCGACGAGATGACGCGGCACCTGCTCGACGCCGGGCTCATCACCCGCAAGCTGCCCGAGCAGCTCGAGGTGGTCGACGCGCTGCCCCGGAACCCGTCGGGCAAGATCGTCAAGTTCGAGCTGCAGAAGCAGTTCACGCCCTGACGGGCCCGTCGCAGGACCGCGTCGTCAGCCGAGGCGGGTGACGGCCGAGGTGCCGTAGAGGCCCGCCAGCGCGCGCTTCAGCCCCGAGACGCCGGCCAGCGCCCCCGAGCGGTGCCCGTTGACCAGCTCGCGCTGGCACGGGCCGTCGCCGTCCCACGAACGCAGGCACCCGTCGACGTCGACGTTGGCGAGCGCGAGGATGGCGCCGCTGGCGCCCATGGCGCTCGCCTGGAGCAGCAGCGCGGCGCTGCCCGTGTACACCCCGCCGCCCATCTCGTCGAGCTCGATCGCCAGGCGCGCCGGGTCGCCCGTCGAGTCCTTGACCCCGGCGACCGGCAGCTCGCACAGCAGGTCGACGGCGATGCCGGGCGCCGCCACGGTGGGGTAGTGGTAGGCGAGCACCGGCACGTCCACCGCGGCCGCCACCGCCTCGTAGTAGGGGCGGGGGTCGTCGGTGCCGGGCGGCGACAGCACGAGCAGCGCGTCGGCCCCGTCGCCGGCGGCGCGCCGGGACAGCGCCACCGCCTGGCGCGCCGAGGGGGCCCCGGTGCCCGCGAGCACGGGGACGCGCCCGCCGACGGCCTCGCGCACCGCCTGCAGCAGCTGGCTGCGCTCGTCGCTGTCGAGCGCGGCGGCCTCGCCGGTCGACCCGGCGACGACCACACCCTTGACGCCCTGGTCGACGAGGTGGGCGGCGTGACGGGCGGTGGCGGCCGCGTCCACTGCGCCGTCGCGGTCGAACAGCGTGAGCAGCGCGACGCCGACGCCGGTGAAGGGAGCGTGCCGGGTCTCCATCGCCAGGACACTACCGCTGCGTCTGACGATCGTGGCTGTGCCCGCCACTACGATCGTCGACCCGCCCGCCCCGCCGCGTCGATCGGCTGCAGCTCCGAGGTCCCCCATCACCGATCATCACCCCCGGGCCCGTGGCCGCGCCCCGGTCATCCTGTTGCCCCCGTCCGAGGGCAAGGCGCCCGGCGGGCGCGGTGCCCCCTGGCGCGCGGGCGTGTCCGTGCTGCCGGTGCTCGACGCCGCCCGGGCCGAGGTCCTGACCGCCCTCGGCGGCGGGGTCGCCTCCGGGCCGACGATGCGGGCCATCGACCGTTACACGGGAGTGCTGTACGGCCAGCTCGACTGGGCGTCGCTGCCGCCGGGGGCCCGGCGGCTGGGCAACCGCACGGTGCTCATCGCGTCGGGCCTCTGGGGGGTCTCGCGCCCCACCGACCCGATCCCGCACTACCGGCTGAAGATGTCGGCGAGCCTGGCGCCGCTGGGCAGGCTGTCGACGTGGTGGCGGCCCCGGCTGACCGCGGCCCTCGCCGACCACCTGGCCGGCCGCCTGGTGTGGGACCTGCTGCCCAACGAGCACGCCGCCGCCTGGCGGCCGACCGAGGTGCCCGTCGCCCGCCGGGTGACGGTGCGCTTCGCCGACCGCAACGGCCGCACGGTCAGCCACTGGAACAAGCTGCTCAAGGGGGCGCTCGTGCGGCACATCCTCACCGAGCGGCCGGTGGGGCCCGAGGCCCTCGTCGGGTGGGACCACCCCTCCGGCTACCGGGTCGACGAGTCGGCGTCGCGCCTCGACGACGACCCGGCGCTGCTCGTGCTGAGCGAGGTGCTCTGACACTGTCCGCGGTATTCCCGACGGAGTCGTCAGAAAATCCTTGACAACCGACAACCGACGATCGATCGTGCCCGTCGGGGGAGGGGGATCACGTCCGCCGGGGCCGGGGCCACGACGCGCCGCGTCCCGGGGCGGCGCGCCCGTCTCGCCGTCCTG
>JAFGPU010000489.1 GCA_016936035.1 Acidimicrobiales bacterium | reverse complement strand
TCGGACCGGCCGTCGTTCCAGGTCCCGCTCACGGTCGTGAGCAGCCCCGACTGGGCCAGCAGCCCGGCGAGGATCGCGCCGCTCACGCCCGAGATCCCCGCCAGGTAGGTGAGCGCCACCGCGACGAGCGCACCGATGACCAGGAACGACGAGGTCGACAGCGTCGAGGTGGCGAAGGCCATGAGCACCCCGGCGAGACCCGCCAGCGCGGACGAGAGGGCGAACGCCCCGAGCTTCACCCGGGCGACGTCGATGCCCGCGGCCGCGGCGGCGCGCTCGTTCGACCGCACGGCGAGCCAGCGCAGGCCCGTGCGGTTGCGGCGCAGGTTCGCGACCGCCACCGCCGAGATCGCCAGCGCGCCCAGGGCGACGAGGCCGAACGCGGGCCGGAAGTTGTCGGCCCCGCGGGCCGAGATGCCGACGTCGACCCCGAACAGGGAGGGACGAGGTGCGGCGCGCCCCCCCGGGCCGCCGGACAGCGCCGAGCTGCCGAGCACGAGGGCCTCGATGGCCACCGCCGCGGCCATGGTGGCGACCGCCAGGCTCATGCCCCGCACGCGGGTGGCGGGCAGACCGACCACCACGCCCACCAGCGTCGCCAGCGCCACCCCGGCCACCAGCACGACCGGGAACGGCCACCCCCGGTCGGCGAACGCGATGGCGCTGAACCCGGCGACGCCGGCGAACGCGAGCTGGGCGAGCGAGATCTGGCCGACGTAGCCGGTGACGACCACGATCGACAGCGACAGCACCCCGGCGATGAGCGACACGATCAGCGCCTGCCGGTACGCGGCGTCGAACGTGTAGAGCGCCACCACCGCGGACGTGACCAGCAGACCGGTCCACAGCGCGACCCGCCGAGGCTCCGGCGAGCGCGGAAGCCGGTCCTCGCGGACCGAGGCCCGGCTGGGGAGCGGGTCACCCCGGCGCGCGAGCACGGCCAGAACGATCAGCACCGGCACCGCCTGCTGGAGGCCGGTCGTGGGGACCCAGTCGGGGATCCAGTTCGTGTCGGGGCGCACGGCGTAGCCGAGCACCAGCGACTGCACCATGCCGATCGCCAGTCCGGCGGCTGCGGTGGCGGCGAACGACGACAGGCCACCGAGCAGCGCCGCGGCGAGCGCGGGAACCACGAGGAGGCTCGTCGCCGCCGGGTCGAGCCCGGCGATGGGCTCGATGAGGATGACCGCGCACCCGGCCAGCACCGACGCCAGCATCCAGTTGACCGCGGCCACCCGGTCGGGCGAGATGCCGGCCAGCACCGCGCCCTTCTCGTTGCCGGCCGCGGCGCGCGTCGCCAGCCCGAAGCGGGTGCGCTGGAACACCAGCACCAGCGCCGCGGTGACGACCACGACCAGCCCGGCGAGCAGGAGGCGGTTGGCGCTCACGCCGGTGCCGAACAGGTGGACGGTGTCCTCGGGCAGGACCGGCATCCGGGTCACGGCCGAGGCCCCGGCGGTGGGGAAGCGCAGCCTGGTGATCTCCTGCAGGTAGAGGTAGACGCCGAGCGAGGCGACGACCCGGGCGAGCGGCGGCGCTGTGCGCAGCGGCCGGAACACCAGGCCGTAGACGGCGAGGCCGAGCAGCATCGACAGGACCAGCGCGAACACCAGCGCCGTCGCCAGGGTGGGCGTGGGCAGCAGGTTGATGCGGTCGGGAAGCCCCAGGATCGGCAGCACGACGTCGCCCCGGTCGCGGAACTCGAAGTAGGCGAACGCCACGTACGTGCCCATGGCGGCGTGGGCGAAGTTGACCACCCGCGACGTGCGCCAGGTGAGCACCAGGCCGAGTGCGAGCGACGCGATGGCCCCGCCTCCGCCGAGCCCGGCGAGCAGGTAGCCGGCGTAGTCGTTGATGACGACCTCCTCCGCTGGGGCCGCTCAGGCGCCGGGAACCGCGCCGACGTCGATCCAGTCGCCGATCTGGACGAGCTCGCCGTCCTCGATCCGGGCGAGGATCTGCTGCGGCGAGCACATGGCCGGCAGCCCGCTGAGCTGCTGCTGGTCGCACGTGTACGGGTGGCCCATGAAGCTCGGCTCGTCGGCCCTGGCCCCGAGCGCCTCGCTGATCGCCTGCGGGGTGACGTCGTCGAGCTCGACGAGCACGGCCCACAGGTTCATGAACGACCGGAACGACACGGTGCCGGCACCCACGGGGTCGAACCCGTCGCCGTACTCCTCCGCCGCCGCGACGTAGAGCGAGAAGTCGACGTTGTCGGCACTGCGGTCGATCGGACCCTCGACGTTGAAGATCGTCCCGTCGGTCTTCGCCGGTCCGGCCTCGTCGATGATCTTCGGCGTCGCACAGGCGCCGACCAGGTACAGCTGCGCGTCCAGGCCGACGGTCTCGACGCCGTCGAAGGCGCCCTTGCAGCCCGTGTCGGCCGCCAGCATGATCAGCGCGTCCGGCCCGGCGGCCGCCGCGGCCTGCAGCGGTGACGTGAGGTCGGTGGCGGTGATCGGGTACGGGATCATCTGCACCTCGCCCACACCGGCTGCGTCGAGCACTCGCTTGCCCCGCTCGGCGCTGTCGGTGATCGGGTCGAACTTGGGGTAGGCGATCGCGACGCTGTCGGCGCCGAGCTCCGTGGCCGCGTGGTGGGCGAAGGCGATCGTCGCGCCCCAGGTGCCTCCGGACCACTGGTACGAGCTCGGG
>JAFGPU010000087.1 GCA_016936035.1 Acidimicrobiales bacterium | reverse complement strand
GCAGGTCCGCGCCGGGGCGATGCCCTGGCACTGGCCGCCCGAGATGGCGGCGCCGTGCTCGCCCACGAACGTGTCGGGTCCTCCGGGCAGGCCGGGAGACCGCGGCGGTCAGTCCCGGCGAGTGGCTCTGGCGGCGAAGAAGATGGGGACCTCGGCGTAGAGCGGTTGCTGCTCGACGAGCCGCGGTGCGGGCAGCGGCTCGTCGACGGCGTCGACCACGAGGCCTGCCCGGACCAGGCCGTTGAGGTAGGTGGCCAGCGTGCGGTGGTGGTTGCCGGCGCGCCGGACGCCGTTCGGGTTCGACGACCGCCAGAACCGCTCGTCGAAGTAGCCGGTGATGCTCACCGCCGCGCGCCCGTCGGGACGGGGCGCGGGCAGGGCGTCGGGCACGAGCACGCAGGGGTGGCCGATGACGAACACGAACCAGCCACCCGGCCGGAGGACCCGGTGGGCCGCGCCGAGGGCGGCGTCGAGGTCGGGGATGTCCATGAGGCCGAGCTGGCAGGTCACGCCGTCGAACGTCCCGGACGGGAACGTCGTGAGGCCCTGGGCGTCGTCCACGACGTAGCTGACGTCGCTGCCCGGTGGGTCGGGGTGGCGGCGGGCGAGTGCGACCATGGCCTCGGACGCGTCGGTACCGACCACCTGGGCGGCGCCCGCGCCGGCGACGGCACGGGTGGCGAGCCCCTGGCCGCACGCCACGTCGAGCACCGTGGCGCCCGCGAGATCGGGGATCAAGCCGAGCAGGCAGGCGACCGCGGTGTCGTGCGGTCCGCTGCCGTGCCGGACGAGCTGGTCGTACCAGGCGGCGATGTCGGACCAGGTCGGACCGGCGTCAGCAGGGACGTCCACGACCGCATCCTCCCATCCGGACGCCGAGTCGTAGAGGCGCAGGCAGAGCGCCGGCCGGCCCGACTCGAAGAACTGCCAGGGCGACCCGTGCGCATCGCGTCATGATGGCGGCATGGCCGGGGAGCTGCGGTTGCGGCGGGGCGTGCGGGCGGTGGTGATCGACGATCGCGATCGGGTGCTCCTGGTGCACTTCGCGTTCTCGCAGCCGCAGCTCGAGGTGGCCGAGCTGTGGGCGACCCCCGGCGGCGGCGTCGAGGACGGCGAGGACGATCGCCGGGCGTTGAGGCGGGAGCTGGCCGAGGAGGTGGGCCTCCACGACCCGGCGATCGGCCCGCTGATCTGGACGAGGACCCACGTCGCGCCGATGGCCACCGGGCACGACGGGCAGCGCGAGAGCTACTACCTCGTGCGCACTGCGAGCTTCGAGCCCCGGCCCGCGCTGACCGCCGCCGAGCTCCGGGCCGAGAACGTCGCCGGGCTCGGGTGGTGGACGGTCGACGAGCTCGCGGCCGCGGACGGCGTGTTCGCGCCGCGCCGCCTGCCCGAGCTGGTCGCGACCCTCGTCGCCGACGGTCCGCCGCCAGAGGCCGTCGACACCGGTGTGTGAGGGCCGAGCGGCGGCGCGCGAGCAGCGGGCGCAGCTGACGGCCTCGGTGTCACAGCGGCCGGCGCTGTCTCGTCTCCAGAGGTGACCACCCGGGCGACCGCCCGCACGTGGATCGTCAAGGAGGCACCCATGAGAGTCTTCGTCGCCGGAGCCACCGGAGCGCTCGGCACCCAGCTGGTCCCCCAGCTCGACGCCGCCGGCCACGACGTGATCGGCATGACCCGGTCGCCGGCCAAGTCCGACATGCTCCGCGCCCTGGGGGCTCAGCCGGTCGTGGCCGACGCCCTCGACCCCGACTCGGTCGCACGGGTCGTCGCCGAGACGGAGCCCGAGGTGATCATCCACCAGCTCACCGCCCTCAAAGGCGAACCGGGCCTGCGGGAGATGCGGGACCCCGACCGCCTCACCGCCCCGACCAACCGCCTGCGGACCGAGGGCACCGACCACCTGCTGGCCGCCGGGCGGGCCGTCGGCGTCCGCCGTTTCATCGCCCAGAGCATCGTGGCGATCGGCACCTACGCCCGCACCGGCGGGC
Source organism: Acidimicrobiales bacterium (assembly GCA_016936035.1). Lineage (GTDB taxonomy): Bacteria > Actinomycetota > Acidimicrobiia > Acidimicrobiales > VFJN01 > ZC4RG19. Next base: position 1,022 of record JAFGPU010000087.1, on the reverse strand, counting down.
CGGTGAAGACCGAGGACGACCCGCGAGACCCCGATCTGCCCGCCAAGGGCCGCTCCGCCGTCGAGGCCATCCGCCACCTCGAGGATGCCGTGACCGGCATCGACTGGGGGGACGGCGTCGTGCTGCGCTACGGGGCCTTCTACGGACCGGGTACCGGCATCAGCGCCGATCCCGACGACCTGCTGATCAAGCAGATCCGGAAGCGGCGGTTCCCGATCGTGGGCGACGGCGGCGGCATCTGGTCGCACGTGCACATCGAGGACGCGGCCAGCGCCACCGTGGCGGCGGTCGACAACGGCGGTCCCGGCATCTACAACGTGGTCGATGACGAACCGGCCCCGGTGCGCGAGTGGCTGCCGTTCCTGGCCGAGCAGCTGGGCGCCCCCGAGCCCAGGAGGGTGCCCCGCGTCGTGGCCCGCCTGCTGGGAGGCGAGGCGCCGGTGCTGATGATGACCGAGGTCAGGGGCGCGTCGAACGCCAAGGCCAAGCGCGAGCTCGGCTGGCAGCCACGCTGGCCGACCTGGCGCATCGGCTTCGCCAAGGGGCTCGGCGGGTGAACGCCCGGCTCTTCGAGGAGCTGCGTCCCGTCGGGTTCGCGGTCGCCTACCGCATGCTCGGCAGCGTCAGCGAGGCCGAGGACATCGTGCAGGAGGCGTTCATCCGCCTCGATCGCGTGCTCGACGAGGGCGGTGAGCGCATCGAGTCACCCCGCGCCTACCTGGCGACGGTCGTGACCCGGCTGTGCATCGACCACCTGCGCTCGGCCCGCACCCGGCGCGAGAGCTACGTCGAGGCCCTGCCCGAGCCGCTGGTCGGCGAACCGGGTGCCGCCGTGCACCTGGTCGCGGGGAGCGGACCTGCCGGGGTCGCCGGCGACGATCCGGCGGGCCACGCCGAGATGGCCGACTCGCTGTCGCTGGCGTTCCTCGTCCTGCTCGAGAGCCTGTCACCGGAGCAGCGGGCGGCGTTCCTGCTGCGCGAGGTGTTCGACTACCCCTACGACCGGATCGCCGCGATCGTGG
>JAFGPU010000086.1 GCA_016936035.1 Acidimicrobiales bacterium | reverse complement strand
GGAGAGCGCCGGGCGGTCACCAGCAGGTCGTCGCCGACCGACAGCGTGGCGTCGTCGTCGGCCGCCCGCAGGTCGAGGGGCGTGTCGAGCGGCGTGGGCGCCCGCAGGGTGACTGCGACCGGCCCGGCGCCCAGGTGACCTGCGACCAGGCCGGACACCCAGCCCCCGTTGGCGATGCCCGGCGGCCCGTTGCGGTCCGCGGGCACGGTCACCGTGGACGCGAGCCACGGGTCGGCGATGATGCTGTGCTGGGTCATCGACATCGTCCTCACGTCCCGTCCCTTCGCCTCGCTGGCGTGCCGCCTGCGTGTCGCCCCATCGTCGACGCGCACGGTTGCACGCCTGTTGCACCCCGCTTGTGCCTCGCTTGACGCGACGGCGTGCTCAGCCGGCGCGCCGGCGGTAGCGGCCCGGCGTCGTCCCCACGTGGCGCCGGAAGTGCCGCGTCAGGTGCGCCTGGTCGTGGAAGCCGGTGGCCACGGCGACCTCGGCGGGAGCGCGCCCGTCGAGCAGCATGCGACGGGCCGCGTCGACCCGCTGGCCGACCAGGTACGCGTGCGGTGCGACGCCGAACCGGGCGGTGAAGCACCGGACCAGGTGGGTGGGCGAGACGTCGATCTCGGCGGCCAGGGAGCGCAGCGTCCTCGAGGTGACCGGGTCGGCGTCGAGCAGGTCGCGCAACGCGCCGGCGACGTGCGCCCCGCGCTCGCCCCCACCCCCGTCGTCGACCGCGTCGCCCCGCGCGGGACCGGGTCGGGCGCCCGCGAGCTGGGCGGTCACGTGCTCCGCGACGAACGCCACCCGGGTCTCGGCCTCGAGCGCGTCGACCGGGTGCCGTAGGGCGTCGTGCAGTGCCCGCACCTGGCGGACCAGCCGCTCGTCGCCGACGGCAGGCTGGTCGACGGCCCGACCGATGAGGTGCGCGCCGACCACGTCCTCGTCGAGGTAGACGACCCGCTTGGCGAAGCCTCCCGACCCCGCGGCGCGGCCGTCGTGGGTGACGTGCGGGGGCAGGACGGTGACATGGGCGGCGTCCGACCCGCGCGAGCGCCGGTCGAGCGCGTAGCGGATGGCCCCGGCGTCGACGATCAGCACCGTCCAGGCCTGATGCGCGTGCGGTGGGTAGGCGTGCTCCACGAACCGGGCGTGGAACACCTCGCGCACGCCCGGGACGTGGGGATCCCACGCCACCACACGCTCGTGCGGGCGGACGGAGCGCACGCGAAGAACGTACAAGACCACCCGGCCGCCGGTGCGTTCAGCTGGCGGCATGGACACCGACAGACCCGCCGCCCCCAAGGTCGCCGTCGTGGTGCGGGACGACCTGCGCCCGTGGCAGGAGCTCAACGTCACCGCCTTCCTCGTCAGCGGCATCGGCACCGCGCACCCCCACCTGGTGGGCGAGCCCTACGTCGACGCCTCCGACCACGTGTACCTGCCCATGTTCGCCCAGCCGGTCATCGTCTGCGCCACCGACGCCGCAGGCATGGCCCGCGCCTTCGGCCGGGCACTGGCGCGAGGTCTCGACACGGCGGTGTACACCGACGACCTGTTCGCCACCGGCAACGACGCCGACAACCGCGCCCAGGTCCGCCGCGTGGCCACCGACGACATGAAGCTGGCCGGGTTCGCCGTCGTCGGCCCCCGCCGTGACGTCGACAAGGCGCTCGACAAGGTGCGGCTGCACGCCTGACGACCCCGCCCCCGCCACCCCTGGGGCGGGCGGAACCCGTGCGGCCGGACGCCCGGCTCGCCGGTAGCGTCGGTCGGTGATGCCGGCCTCCACCCCCCGGACCGGGCGCCGGAGCGCCCCGGCGCCCGACACGGCGCCCGACGACGCCCCGCTCATCCAGGCCAAGGCGCTCACCAAGCGCTTCGGCAGCTACGTCGCGGTCGATGGCGTCGACTTCGCGGTGCGCCGGGGCGAGGTGTTCGGGTTCCTCGGGCCCAACGGCGCCGGCAAGACCACGACCATGCGCATGATCGCGTGCGTCTCGCCCGTCACCGACGGCGAGCTGCGGGTGCTGGGCATGAACCCGGCCAGCGACGGGCCCGCCATCCGCAGCCGGCTCGGCGTGGTCCCCCAGGAGGACAACCTCGACGCCGAGATGACCGTCTGGGACAACCTGCTCATCTACGGCCGCTACTTCGGCCTGCCGGTGTCCGTCATTCGGGAGCGGGCAGCCGAGCTGCTCGCGTTCGCCCGGCTCGACGACCGGCGCGACTCGCGCGTCGATCCGCTCTCGGGGGGCATGAAGCGCCGGCTCACCATCGCCCGCTCGCTCATCAACCGACCCGAGCTGGTCCTGCTCGACGAGCCCACCACCGGGCTCGACCCGCAGGCCCGCCACGCGCTGTGGGAGCGCCTGTACCGCCTCAAGCGCGAGGGCGTCACGCTGGTGCTCACCACCCACTACATGGACGAGGCCGAGCAGTTGTGCGACCGCCTCGTCATCATGGACGAGGGTCGCATCGTGGCCGAGGGCTCGCCCCGCCAGCTCATCGACCGGCACTCGACCCGCGAGGTGGTCGAGCTGCGGTTCGCACAGCCCGAGCAGCAGGACGCGGCCCTCCCCCTGCTCGGCGGCACGGGCGATCGGGTCGAGCCGGTGGCCGACCGGGTGCTCATCTACACGGCGCACGGCGACGACACGGCCGCCCACGTCGCCGCGCAGGGCGTGCACCCCGACTCGGTGCTGGTGCGCCGCAGCTCGCTCGAGGACGTCTTCCTCCTGCTCACCGGACGTTCACTCGATGAGTGACGCCCCGGTCCGCGCCGCCGGACCCGGGTGGGCGTCGTGGTCCGATGCGCTCCCCCTGCTCCGGGTCACCGAGCGCGAAGCCCGGGTGTGGGGCCGCTACTGGCACACCTCGGTGCTCACCGGCGTGCTCATGCCCCTGCTCTTCCTGGGTGCCATGGGCGTGGGCCTGGGCGGTCTCGTCGACGACAACCAGGGCACCGTGCAGGGCGTCCGCTACCTGGCGTTCGTCGCCCCCGGCATCCTGGCCGCGACCGCGCTCCAGTCGGCGTCGGGCGACTCGCTGTGGCCGGTGATGGCGGGCATCAAGTGGGTGCGCACCTTCCACGCCGCCGCCGCCACGCCCCTGTCGCCCGGCCAGGTCTACGGGGGGTACGTCACCTGGATCGGCATCCGCCTGTGCCTGAACGCCGCCCTGTTCGTGGCCGTCGCCGCGCTGCTCGGCGGCGTGCCGTCCCCCTGGGGCGTCCTCGCCGTGCCGGCCGCGGCGCTGGGAGGGTTGGCGTTCGCGGCGCCGCTGGTGGCGTATTCGGCCGGGCAGGACAGCGACCTGTCGTTCCCGATCATCATGCGGGTCGCCGTCATGCCGATGTTCCTGTTCTCCGGCACGTTCTTCCCCGTCGACCAGCTTCCCGACTGGTTGGAACCGCTCGCCCGGGTGACACCGCTGTGGCACGCCGTCGAGCTGTGCCGGGGCGCGACGACCGGCTCGTCGTCGCTCGCCGGCGCCCTCGGCCACACGGCGTTCCTCGTGGCCGTCGTCGCCGTCGGCTGCGCGTGGGGCGTCCGGACCTTCCGCAGGAGGTTGGCGTCGTGAGGGCCCGACGATGAGCACCGCCGTCGCCTTCCTCGGCACCCGGAGGACCCTGCGGGTCGTCGAGCGCAACACCCGCTCGTACCTGCGCATGTGGCCGGCGTTCCTCACCGGGTTCCTCGAGCCGGTGTTCTACCTGTTCTCGATCGGCATCGGCGTCGGCGCGCTGGTGGGCCGGCTGCCCGGGCCGAACGGACCTGTCGACTACGACCAGTTCGTCGCCCCGGCGATGATGGCCGCCGCCGCCATGAACGGCTGCGTGTTCGACACCACGTTCAACTTCTTCTTCAAGTACAAGTACGCCAAGACCTACGACGGCATGCTGGCCACCCCGCTGGGCGTCGACGACGTGGTCCGCGGCGAGCTCACGTGGGCGCTGCTCCGCAGCATGATCCACTCCGCGGTGTTCCTCGCCACCATGTGGGCGATGGGGCTGACCCCGTCGGGCTGGGGTGTGCTCGCGCTGCCGGCCGCCGCCCTCATCGGCTTCGGGTTCGCCGGCGCCGGTCTCGGGCTCACGACCTACATGCGCTCGTGGTTCGACTTCGACTACGTGCAGCTGGCGATCATCCCGCTGTTCCTGTTCTCCGCCACGTTCTTCCCGCTGGCGCAGTACCCCGACGCGCTCGGCTGGCTCGTGCGCCTCAGCCCGCTCTACCAGGGCGTCGCCATCGAGCGGGCCCTGGTGCTCGGCGACCCGTCACCGGTGCTGCTCGCGCACGGCGCCTACCTCGTCGCGATGGGGTGGGTAGGCCAGCGAGTGGCGGGGCGCCGGCTGGGCCGCATGCTGCAGCCGTGAGCCGGCGGGTGCGCGCGTTCGGCGCCCGACACGGCAGGCTGGTGCGATGCCCGCGTCCGACGGTGACCTCACGACCTCCCGCGGCCTGACCCTGCCGGCCGCCGCCATCGACGAGCGGTTCGCCCGCGGCTCGGGACCGGGCGGCCAGCACCGCAACGTGACGGCCTCAGCGGTCGAGCTGGTCGCCGACCTCAACGCCCTCGACGGTCCCGCCGCCGACCGGGTGCGTGCGGTGCTGGGCGAGCTGGTCCGGGTCAAGGCCGACGACTCGCGGTCGCAGTGGCGCAACCGGTCCATCGCCCGCGACCGGCTGGCCGACCTCATCGACGAGGCGGCCGTGCCCGTCACCCCGCGGCGCCCGACGCGGCCGTCGCGCCGCGCCCGCCAGCGCCGCCTCGACGAGAAGAGCCGCGCCTCGGCCCGCAAGCGCGACCGCTCGTGGCGCCCGGGCGACGAGGGCTGACCGCCCGCGCCGCAGACCTCAGGTGTCGAGGCGGGCGCGCAGGTGGTCGAGCAGCGCGTCGATGGGCACGCGGTCCTGGGCCATCGAGTCGCGGTCGCGCACCGTCACGGCGCGGTCGTCGAGCGTGTCGAAGTCGACCGTCACGCAGAACGGCGTGCCCAGCTCGTCCTGGCGCCGGTAGCGGCGGCCGATGGCCTGGGTCTCGTCGTAGTCGCACATGAGGTGCGGCTGCAGCAGGCCGAGCACCTCGGTCGCCGGGGCCTGCAACTCGGGCTTCTTCGACAGCGGCAGCACGGCCACCTTGTAGGGGGCGATGCGCGGGTGCAGGCGCAGGACCGTGCGGACCTCGCCCTTGCCCTGCCCCTCGCGGGCCACCTCTTCCTCGTCGTAGGCCGCCATCAGGAAGGCCATCGCCGTTCGCGTGGCCCCCGCCGCCGGCTCGATGACGTGCGGCAGGTAGCGCTCGCCCGCGGCCTGGTCGAAGTACTCGAGCCTCTCGCCCGAGTGCTGCTGGTGCTGGCGCAGGTCGTAGTCGCCGCGGTTGGCGATGCCCTCGAGCTCGTCCCAGCCCCAGGGGAACAGGAACTCGACGTCGCTCGTCGCCGACGAGTAGTGCGACAGCTCGTCGGTGTCGTGCGCACGCAGGCGCAGCTTGTCGGACGGCATGCCGTGATCGAGGTACCAGTTCATGCGCTCGGCGCACCAGTACTCGTACCACCGGGCGCTCTCGGCGGGCGGCACGAAGTACTCCATCTCCATCTGCTCGAACTCGCGGGTGCGGAACACGAAGTTGCCGGGCGTGATCTCGTTGCGGAACGACTTGCCCACCTGGGCGATGCCGAACGGCGGCCGCTTGCGGCTGGTCTCGAGCACGTTCTTGAAGTTGGTGAACATGCCCTGGGCGGTCTCGGGCCGCAGGTACACGTCGGCGCCGGCGCCCTCGACGGGGCCGGCGAACGTCTTGAACATGAGGTTGAACTGGCGGGCCTCGGTGAAGCTCTGCTTGGCGCCGCAGTTGGGGCACACCTCGGGGTCGTCGAGCTTGTCGAGCCGGAACCGCTCGCGGCACACCCGGCAGTCGACGAGCGGATCGGTGAAGTTCTTGAGGTGGCCGGAGGCCTCCCACACGGCGGGCGGCGACAGGATGGCGGCGTCGAGGCCCACGACGTCGTGGCGCAGCTGCACCATCGACCGCCACCAGGCGTCCTTGACGTTGCGCAGCAGCAGCACGCCGACCGGGCCGTAGTCGTAGGTGGAGCGGAAGCCGCCGTAGATCTCGGCCGAGGGGAACACGAAGCCCCGCCGCTTGCACAGGTTGACGACCTTGTCGAACAGGGCAGGGTCGGGCGCGCCCGCGCCACCCGACTCGGCGGCGGCCGGATCGGGGGCGGACATCTCGGGAGCGGGGGCCTCGGACATGGCGGTCCAGTGTACGGACCCCGGTCGACGACCCCGAACCCCGTTCGGGGTCGTCGGCGGGCCCGTGACCCCCCGCACCCCGCTCGGGGATGACAGGGCCGTGCACGACGCCGGCGGTCTGCGGGGTGCTAGAACGAGCGCCGTGAGCGCCTACCAGCCGTTCCCCGCGGCGACCCCCGGATACCCCCCGTCGGCGGCGTCCGACCCGACCGCCGTCATGGGGCGCCGCATCGGCGCGGTGGTGGTCGACTTCCTCCTCTACATGCTGATCATGGCGTTCGTGGGGCCGACGCCGCTCAGCCCGCTGGCCGAGTACTACGACACCTCCGGCACCGACGACGCCTGCACCGTCCTCCGGGAGGACTTCGACGCCGTCGGCTGCCTCGAGTTCGGCGACCGCGCGTATGTGACCGAGGCCGGTGACGTGGCGATCCAGCTGGTGGTGTGGCTCGCCGTCGTCCTGCTCTACAGCGCCCTCCAGGGGGCCAAGGGCATCACCCCCGGCAAGGCGCTGTTCGGGGTCAAGGTCGTCGACGAGCAGGGCGCCTCACCCGGCTTCGGCAAGTCGATCCTGCGCACCATCCTGTGGGTGGTCGACAGCGCCCCGTGGTGCCTGCCGCTCGTCGGCTTCATCACCGGCCTCAGCACCAAGGGCCATCGTCGCGTGGGCGACATGGCAGCCAAGACGTTCGTCGTCGGCAAGCAGCACTCCGGTCCCGTCGCCGTGCCGGGCATGACCACGGCCGCGACCGGCGGCTACCCGGGCGCGGCCGGCCCCTACGGCGCCCCCCAGGGCTGGGGCCCGCCGCCCGGTGGCCCCCCGACAGGGCAGCCCCCCGGATGGGGCGCCCCGGGCCAGCCCCAGCAGGCCCAGCCGCCCGGCGCCTGGACGGGCCAGCCGTCCGGGGGCTTCCCACCCCCGGGAGGGCCCGGCGCACCGTCGGGCGAGCATCCTCCTACCGCACTCTCGGGCGAGCAGCGTCCCGCCCCGCCCGCGGGCGCGCCCGGCGCCACGCCGTCGACCGGCCGACCGCCAGGGGACCAGCCCCCTGACCAGGCCTCGGCACCCGGCAGCAGGTCCGTCAGCGATGCCGGCCCTGCGGCCACCGCGCCCTCGGCGGGTCCGGGCGGCTCCGAGCCGCCGCCCGGCGTGCAGCCCCCGCAGGCGGCGGCCGGCCCTGCCGCCCAGCCGGCGCCCAGCGGCTACGAGCCGCAGTGGGACGCGGCACGGGGCACATACATCGTGTGGGACCCCAACCGCAGCAAGTGGCTCGGCTGGGACGAGGGCACGCGCGAGTGGAAGCCGCTCTGAGCCCCGCCATCCGGGGTTCAGCCCCGGTGCAGCGCGCCGGCTGAACGGAGGCGACGCTCGAGGTGGTGCTCGAACGCCCGCACCACCAGGTGGTCGACCTCCGACACCACCGGCCCCCGGGTCTCGGCGAGCGCGGCGCCCAACCGGCCGCCGAGCATGTCCTGCAGCACCACCACCACATCTGCGCTGACCGCCGGGCCCTGGCGGTGCGTGGCGCAGCGCAGGCCACCCTCCTCGAACGCCCACGACACCAGCGGCCCCCCGCTGCCGCACGCGACGCAGCTCTCGACGTGGGGGCGGAACCCTTCGAGCGCCAGCGCCTTGAGCAGGAACCCCGGCACCACCAGCGGAGCGTCCTGATCGGCCAGCGCCCGCAGCGCACCGACGAGCATGTCGTACAGCCGCGCGTTCGCCTCGCGCTCGAGCGCGAGCTGGTCGGCGGCCTCCAGCAGGGCGATCGCCCGACCCAGGCGGTCGAGGTCGTCGCGGAGGCGGCGGAAGTGGTCGACGGTCTCGGCCTGCGACACGATGTCGAGGTCGCTCCGGCCTTCGTAGAACAGCAGGTCGACGTGGCTGGCCGGCTCGAGGCGGCCCCCGAAGCGGCTCTTGGTCTTGCGGACGCCCTTGGCCACGGCCCGCACCTTGCCGTGCCCCCGCGTCAGGAACACGACGATGCGGTCGGCCTCGCCGAGCTTGTAGGTGCGCAGCACCACGCCGCGGTCGTGGTACAGCGCCATGCGGGCCTCAGGCCGTCCCGCGCGCCTGCACGCCGCCGAAGCGGCGGTCGCGGTGCTGGAACTCGCGCACGGCCTCGAACAGGTGCTCGCGCCGGAAGTCGGGCCAGAGCACGTCGGTGAACACCAGCTCGCTGTAGGCCAGCTCCCACAGCAGGAAGTTGGAGATGCGGTACTCGCCCGACGTGCGCACGACCACGTCGGGATCGGGCATGTCGGGCGCGTACAGGTGCTTGCGCAGGCGCTTCTCGGTGATCTTGTCGGGAGACGTGCCCTCGGCGAGCATCGACCGCACGGCGTCGATGATCTCGGCCCGGCCCCCGTAGTTGAACGCCAGCGTCAGGGTCATGCGCCGGTTGCCGCGCGTCAGCTCGACCGCCTCGTCCATGCGGCGCAGCACCCGGCGGGGCACGCGCCAGTCGCGCCGGCCGATGAACCGCACCCGCACGCCCTTGGCGTGCAGCTCGTCGCGCCGGCGCATCAGCAGCGACTCGTTGAACCCCATCAGGTAGCGCACCTCGTCGGCGGGGCGCCGCCAGTTCTCGGTCGAGAAGGCGTAGACGGTCAACCACTGGGTGCCCAGCTCGAGCGCGCCGTCCACGGTGTCGAGCAGGGCCTGCTCACCAGCCGCGTGGCCGTCGGTGCGGGGCAGCCCCCGGCGCTCGGCCCACCGCCCGTTGCCGTCCATGACGCAGGCGACGTGGACGGGGATGCGCTCGGGATCGATGCCGTCGGGGGTCACCTGCGCAACCTACCCGCTACGGGGTAAGGGGTTGGTGTGGTGACCCTGCCCCCGGCTCCCGCAGCGACGAGGTGCGCCCGTGCTCGACCGGCTCCGTGACCGGTTCCCGTGGCTCGCGGGGCCGCTCGCCGTCCACGAGCGGGTGCGCGACATCGGCGGGGGCCCGCTGGCGTCGTCGATCGCCCTCGCCGGGTTCCTGTCGTTGTTCCCGCTCCTCCTGGTCGGGATCGCCGTCCTGGGCGTGCTCTCCGCGAGCGACACCGACTTCGCTCCCGAGGTCGTCGACCAGCTCGGGCTGACGGGTCGCGCCGCGGACCAGGTGGTGGACGCCATCGAGAACGCCGAGCGCAGCAGGCGGACAGCCTCGGTCGTGGGCCTGGCGGGCCTCCTGTGGGCGGGCCTCGCCGTCGTCGGCGCGCTGGGCCACGCGCTCGACGCCACCTGGCAGGTCACCGGGCGGCCAGGGTGGAAGGCCAAGCTCGTCGACGTGATCTGGCTCGCCGGGGCCGGCCTGCTGTTCCTGGCGTCGATGGCGCTCGCGCCGGTGATGGCAGCGCTGCCCGGCCCCGCCGTCGTCCCTACCGTGGCGCTCGGCCTGGTACTGGACGTGGCGCTGTTCCTGTGGATGTTCCGGGCGTTGACCAACGTCGCTCTGCCGTGGTCCGACCACCTGCCGGGCGCCGTCGCCGGAGGCGTCGGGTTGGAGGCGCTCAAGCTGCTCGGCGGCCTGTACGTGCCCCGGGCGGTGAGCTCGGCCTCCGCGCTCTACGGCTCGCTGGGCGTCGTGTTCGCCGTCCTCGCCTGGCTGGCCCTCGCGTCCCGGCTGGTGGTGTACGCGTCGGCGTTGAATGTGGTGCGGCACGAGCAGAGCCATGGCACTGTCACCGTCGACATCGAGGTGCCCCGCATCGAGGGCGAGCTGCCGTCGCAGGCCACGCGCGGCGGCGCGGTCGCCGAGACCCGCGCCGACGACGAACCGGAGGAGCCACGCGCCGAGACCCCCGCCGGAGACGACCCGGGGGTGGCGCGCGACGTGGAGTCGCCCGGCTGACCGGCATCGGCCGGCGACGCCCGGCGGGCGCGACGCCTGGCCGGCAGGCCGAGGACCCGGCGTGAGAGGCAGGCCAGGGCGGGTCGCCCGAAACTGTCACACACCGTGCCTAGCCTGGCGCCCGTGCCCATCGAGGTCGTCACCACCCCGTACGGTCGCCCGGCGCTATTGGCGCTGCGCGACGCGGTCGCCGCCGCCAAGGCGGGCGAGCCGCTCGCGCCGGTGACGGTGGTCGTCCCCAGCAACCACGTGGGCGTCACCGCGCGGCGCCTCCTCGCGGGTGGCGCGCTCGGCGCGGTGGTCACCGGGGGTGCGGGCATCGCCGCGGTCGACTTCCTCACGGTCTACCGGCTGGCCGAGCTGCTCGGCGCCACCGCCCTGGCGGCCGCCGGGCGGCGGCCGGTGTCCACGCCGGTCATCGCGGCCGCACTGCGGCGCGCCCTCGCCGACGACCCCGGCGTGTTCGCCCCCGTGGCGGCCCACCCCGCCACCGAGCGGGCACTGGTCACCACGTTCGCCGAGCTGTCCGACCTCTCCCCCGACGGGTTGGCGGCGCTCGGCTCCGCAGCGGGGCGGGCACGCGACGTCGTCGACATCTGCCAGCGGGCCCGCCGGGCGCTCGCGCCGGGCTGGTACGACGAGTCCGACCTCACGACAGCCGCGGTCGCCCAGGTGCGAGACGCCGACGCCGACCGCCTGTCCGCACGGCTCGGCCATCTGGTCGTCCACCTCCCCCAGGACCTGCTCCGGCGCCAGGCCCAGCTGCTGGCAGCGCTCGCCGAGCGGGTGCCGACCACCGTGGTCGTCGGCACCACCGGCCGGGCCGATGCCGATGCCGGCGTCGTCCGGTCGCTCGGCCGCCTGGGCGTCCCGCCCCCCGGCGGGCTCGCAGGCGCCGACGAGACCGCCGGCACCACTCCCCTGCCCGTGTCCTCGGGCGCCACCCGCGTGCTCACCGCGTCCGACGCCGACGACGAGGTGCGGGCCGCCGTCC
>JAFGPU010000488.1 GCA_016936035.1 Acidimicrobiales bacterium | reverse complement strand
GCTCGCCGGACGTACGCGTCGGGAACGTCGACCGACTCCCAGTGGCGGCTGCACGCCACGAAGGCGTCGTGCACCACGTCCTCGGCCAGGTCGAGCGATCCTGTCAGCAGGTGGGCGAGGCGCACCATCCCCGGCCGCATGCGGCGGTAGACGTCGTCGACCGATTCGCGACCTCGACCTCCGCCGGGTGGGTCGCCGGTCGTCGGCTCACCGCCTGCCCGTTCTACGTGCATGTTCCCCACACATCACTGACGCCCGGGTCCCCGCAGATGTTGCACCCCCACCACGCCCGTCACCCCCCGGAGACGTCGGCCCTGCCGCCCCGTCACGCCGGCAGCGTCCGCCCCGGCCCCACCCGTCACCCGGCCGGCGATCCCGTGAGGCCGGGCAGGCCGTCGATGCTCACGGCGTTCCGGTCGGCCTGGTAGGCGGCGACGCCGTCGGGTCCCTTGCGCTCGGCCCAGGCGCGCAGCGCGGGGCGGTCGCCCTCGTACGCCATGAGGGGAACGCCGTAGCCGCACGACGTAGCCACCCGGTCGACGGCCACCACGATGATCGACCGCACCCCCGGCACGTCCGCAGGGAAGCGGCGCCGCAGGTCGTCGAACCGGCTGTCGCCCGGCCGCACCGCCTCGCCCCGGCCGTAGAGCCGGACGATGAGCGGACCACCCTCGAAGGTGCAGAACATGACGGTGATGCGGCCGTTGTCGCGCAGGTGGGCGATGGTCTCGACGCCGCTGCCGGTGAGGTCGAGGTAGGCGACCGTGGTCGGGTCGATCACCGCGAACGACCCGGTGCCGCCCTTGGGCGACACGTTGACGTGACCGTCGCCGCCCGACGGTGCCGTCGCCACGAAGAACACCGGCTGCCGGGTGACGATGTCGGACAGGTTGGTGTCGAGCGCGTCGAGGACCTTGCCCATCGCCGCACGTTACCGGCGGGTCACCACCCGGGCACGGGGGTTGCGCCGGTGTGATGCCCCGGGGCCCGGTCCAGCGCCGCGAGCGCCGGCTCGGGCTGCCGGCTCAGGCCGACCCGGGCGCGACGGCCTGCGGCGACGGGGCGGGAGCGGTCGACCCGGCCGCCTGGCGAGCGTGGTAGCTCGACCGGGTGAGCGGGCTCGACTCGACGTGGGGGATGCCCATGGCCTCGCCCGCCGCCTTGTAGGCGTCGAACGTGGCCGGCTCGACCCAGCGGGCGACCGGGAGGTGGTGGGTGGTCGGACGCAGGTACTGGCCGATGGTGACGATGTCGATGCCGACGGCCCGCAGGTCGGCCAGCGTGGACAGCACCTCGTCGTCGGTCTCGCCCATGCCCACGATCAGCCCCGACTTGGTGACCAGGCCCGCCTCCTTGGCGCGCGCCAGCACGGCCAGGCTGCGGGCGTAGCCCGCGGAGGGCCGCACGGCCCGCTGGAGCCGGGGCACGGTCTCCATGTTGTGGTTGAGCACGTCGGGGCGGGCGTCGAAGATCGTGCCCAGCGCGTCCTCGTCGCCCTTGCAGTCGGGGATCAGCACCTCGACCTGGACGTCCCGTGTGCGGCGCCGGATCGCGGCGATGGTCGCCGCGAACCCCGACGCTCCCCCGTCGGCCAGGTCGTCGCGGGCCACCGCCGTGATGACCGCGAAGCCCAGTCCCATGCGCTCGACCGCCTCGGCCACCCGCTCGGGCTCGCCGGCGTCGAGCGGCTGGGGGTGGCGCGTGTCGACCAGGCAGAACCCGCAGGCCCGGGTGCACCGCTCGCCGTTGATCATGAACGTGGCGGTGCCGTCGGACCAGCACTCGTAGATGTTGGGGCAGCCGGCCTCCTCGCACACGGTGACCAGTCCGAGGTCGCGCATGGTGTGCTTGAGGCGCAGGTAGCTGGCGTCGGTGCGGAAGCTCGACCGCAGCCACTCGGGCTTGCGGGACGAGATCTCGAGCCCGTCGGTCACGCCGGCCTGCGCCAACCGGCCCTTCATTCGCACCGGCACCCCGTCACCCGGGGTCGATCCCGACGACCGGTGCGCCGACGACGAGCTCGCCTCACCGGGCGCCGGCGACCGTCCCCGGGAGGGGCCGGACGCGGCGGGCCGGGCCCGCTCGGGGACCACGCGACCCGTCGCCGAGATGGCCTGCCCGGCCCCCTCGCCCCGGCTGAACGCCGACAGGTCGTCGGGGCGGTGGCGCCACACCACGTCGCGACGGTCGACCGCGTGCTCGCCCCGGAGCCCGCCCCACAGGGTGGCGGCCCGCGCCGCCACCGCATCGGTGAACTGCTGCATCGACACGTCGAGGCCCTCGTCGGCCAGCGACGTCACCCGCTTGTCGGGGATGCCGCACGGCACGATGTAGCCCCAGTAGCGCATGTCGGGCGCCACGTTGAGGGCGAACCCGTGCATCGACCGGCCCCGGGTGAGGCGCACGCCGATGGCGGCGATCTTGCGGGGGTCGTCGCTGTCGGGGTCGACCCAGACCCCCGGGTAGTCGCGCAGGCGCCCGGCGTTGGGCAGGCCGACGTCGGCCAGCGCGTCGATGAGCAGCTGCTCGACCGAGCGAACGTACGCCACCGTGTCGGCCATGCCGTAGCGGTCGTCGCCCCGCTTGGCCGGCAGCGACACGATGGGATAGCCGACGAGCTGGCCCGGCCCGTGGTAGGTGACGTCGCCGCCCCGGTCGGTGCGCACGAGGTCGGCGTCGACCTCCGCCGGGGGCACGAGCACGTGGCGCATGTCGGCCCGGACTCCCAGCGTGTAGACGTGCGGGTGCTCGAGCAGCAGCAGGTGATCGTCGGGCGAGGTGGTGTGCAACGCCCGTTGCAGCGCCCACGCCTCGCGGTACGGCACCCGTCCCAGCCAGCGCACCCGGAGCGTCATGCCACCGAGCCTAGGAGGAACGGGCGCCGAACGGCGCGGGCCCCGGAACGCGTGCTCAGGCGAGCTCGGCGGACCAGTCGCGGGTCTCGACGACGGTCTTGATGTGGCGGAGGAACGCCGCCGCGTACGCACCGTCGTAGGCGCGGTGATCCCACGCGAGGGTGATGTTGCCGACCGAGTGGATGGCGATGCCCTCGCTGCCGTCGGGCAGCTCGATCACGACCGGTCGCCGGATGACCCCGTCGGTCGACAGGATGCTGATCTGGGGCTGGTTGATGATCGGCATGGTGAACGTCGTGCCGAACGGGCCGGGGTTGGTGATGGTGAACGTCCCACCGGCGATGTCGTCCGGGCCGAGCTGCTTGGACCGTGCCCGGGTGGCGAGGTCGCGCGTCTCGCGGGCGAGCGCGCGCAGCCGCTTGCCGTCGGCGTCGTGGATGACGGGCGCCATCAGGCCCTTGAAGTCGAGGTCGACGGCGATGCCCAGGTTGACGTAGTTGTGCACCACCAGCTCGTTGTCGCCGAAGCTGGCGTTCACCTCGGGGTACTCGCGGATGGCGTCGACGACGGCCCGGCTGATGAAGGGCAGGTAGGTGAGGCTGAAGCCCTCGGCGGCCTTGAACGCCTCGCCTTCGGACCGGCGCACCTGTTCGACGGCTTCGAAGTCGACCTCGATGGACGCGTACACGTGGGCCGACGTCGCCTTCGAGCGGGTCATGTGCTCGGCGGTGCGCCGGCGGATGTTGGTGTGCGGGATGGCGGTGTCGCGCTCGCCGGCGCGGGCGACCGGCTGGGGGGCGGGCGCCTGTGCCGGCGCCGCCGGGGCGGCCTGTGCCGGCGCCGCGGGGGCCGGCGCGGGCTGAGGCTGCGCCGCCGGCGCTGCGGGCGCAGCCGGCGCCTGCGCGCCGCCGCGGTCGAGCACTGCCAGCACGTCGTTGCGGGTGATGCGACCACCGGGGCCGCTGCCGTCGATGGCGGCCGGGTCGAGGTTGTTCTCGCTGATGAGCCGGCGCACGACCGGCGACAGCAGGCGGCCGTTCGAGGACGGCGCGCCCTCGGCCGG
>JAFGPU010000487.1 GCA_016936035.1 Acidimicrobiales bacterium | reverse complement strand
CGTGTTCCAGACGCTGCTCATCGGGTCCGACCGGGTCGAGAAGGTCGTGCGCGACGGCCGGGTCCGGGCCGCCACGCTGACCGGCAGCGCGCCCGCCGGGCGTGCGGTCGCCTCGGCGGCCGCGGAGGAGATCAAGCCCAGCGTGCTCGAGCTGGGCGGCAGCGACCCGTTCGTCGTGACGCCCAGCGCCGACGTCGAGCAGGCGGCCCGGGTGGCGGCCGTCGCCCGATGCCAGAACAACGGGCAGAGCTGCATCGCAGCGAAGCGGTTCATCGTGGTCGACGACGTCGCCGACGAGTTCGAGCGGTGCTTCGTCGACGAGATGGCGGCGCTCCGGGTCGGGGACCCCATGGACGAGGAGACCGACGTCGGCCCCCTCGCGTCGGAGCAGGGCCGCCGGGACGTCGAGGGCCAGGTGTCCGACGCGGTCGACGCCGGAGCGACGGTGCTGTGCGGGGGCGACCGCCCGGACCGCCCGGGTTGGTACTACCCCCCGACCGTCGTCACGGGCGTGACCGAGCGCATGCGGATGTTCCACGAGGAGGTGTTCGGCCCGGTCGCCGCCCTGTACCGGGTGCCCGACCTCGACGCCGCCGTCGAGCTCGCCAACGCCACCAGCTTCGGTCTCGGCTCCAACATCTGGAGCAGCGACCCGGTGGAGCAGCAGCGCTTCGTGCGCGACGTCGACGCGGGCGCCGTGTTCGTCAACGGCATGACCACGTCGTACCCGCAGCTGCCGTTCGGGGGCGTGAGGGAGTCCGGCTACGGCCGGGAGCTGGGCGCCTTCGGCATCCGGGCGTTCTGCAACGTCAAGTGCGTGTGGTTCGGCGAGGCCGGCCGCGGTCCGACGACCGCTCGCTCGGAGTGACCTGGCCGGCGCGCGATCCGTCACCGGACGACCCGCCGCCGGACGACCCGTCGCGGGCCGACCCGTCGCCGCCGTCCCGCGCCGACCCGTCGCCGCCGTCCCGGCGACCGAAGGCCCGGACTCGGGCGACGTAGGCCTTGATCAAGCGGTGGAGGTACGAGTCGGGCACCTCGGTGACCCGTGCCGGCAGGCGGACCTCGATGCGGGCGACGCCCGGCTCGGCCGGGGTGACGCGCGACCCCTCCTCGGCGAGCAGCTCGACCGCCGCCGCGTTCTCCCACTGCACGTAGCTGACGAAGGTGCGGATGCCGTTCTCGACGGCCACTTCGCCGAGCATGCGGGTCAGCAACGTGCCGATCCCCCGGCGCTGGTAGGCGTCCATCACCGTGACCGCCACCTCGGCGACGGTGGGGTCGTCCTCCTCGCGCAGGTAGCGGCCGACCCCCACGCCCTTCGGCACGGGACCGTCCTCCAGCACGGCGGCACAGGCGAAGTGGTCGCGGTAGTCGAGGTTGGTCAGGTACTCGAGCTCATCGGGGTCGAGCTCGTCGGGCGCCGCGAAGAACCGGTGCCGGCGCGAGCGGGGCGAGAGGTCGCTGAACCCGGCTGCCAGCTCGAAGCGGTCGCCGTAGAGCAGCGGACGGATCAGCACCTGCTGGCCGTCGGCCAGGACCTCGCGGCGGGACCTCTCCTCGACGAGCCACGTGGGGCACGACTCGCAGGTGCCCCGGCGCTCGCAGCCGGGGCAGGCCAACGGGTCGACCACGGCGCCGTCGCCGCCGGCCTCCCAGCACCGGCCGCACCGCGGGCAGACGGCCCGGTCGCCTGGTGGATGGCCGGCGGGCTGCAGGCCAGAGCCGCACGCTGGACAGGTGCGGCCGTCATCCATACAGGTCCTCGACGACCGAGTCGTAGGCCTTGGCGACGACGGCCCGGCGCACCTTCAGCGTGGGTGTGAGCTCGCCCGACTCGATGGTGAGGTCCCGGGGGAGGATGGCGAACTCCCGGATCGACTCGGCCTTGGAGACCGAGCGGTTGGCGTGGTCCACGGCGGACTGGAGCTCGGCCCGCAGCTGCTCGTGGCCCAGGAGCTCGGCCCTGTCGACGTCGTCGAGGCCGTGGTCGGTCGCCCACTCGTCCAGAGCCTCCTCGTCGACGGCGATCATCGCGGCCACGAACGGACGCTGGTCGCCGACCACGATCGCCTGGCTGATGAGCGGGTGGGCCCGCAGCTGGTCCTCGAGGGGCGCCGGGGCCACGTTCTTGCCCGCGGCGGTGACGATGAGCTCCTTCTTGCGGCCGGTGATCCGGAGGTAGTCCTCGTCATCGATCTCGCCGATGTCGCCGGTGCGGAACCATCCCTCGCTCTCGAACGTCTCGGCGGTGGCGGCCTCGGCGTTCCAGTACCCCGAGAACACCTGGGGGCCCGACGCCAGGATCTCGCCGTCGTCCGCGATGCGGATCGACGTCCCCGCGAGCGGGCGACCGACGGTCCCCGGCTTCCACGCGTCGGCGCGGTTGAGCGTCAACGTGGGGCTGGTCTCGGTGAGGCCGTACCCCTCGAAGATCTTCACGCCGATGGCGTGGAAGAAGTGGGTGAGCCGCTCGCCGAGCGGTCCACCCCCGCTGAAGGCGAACCGCAGCCGGCCGCCGAACGCCGCCTGGAGCTTGCCGTAGACGAGCCGGTCGAACGCCGCGTGCTCGACACCGACGATCGGCCGGCGCTGGCCGGCGACCTTCGCCTTCGACCACCGGATGGCGACATCCTCGGCCTTGTCGAAGATCTTGCCGTGGCCCTCGGCATTGGCCTTGTGCTGGGCGGCGTTGAACACCTTCTCGAAGACCCGGGGCACCGCCACGATCAACGTCGGCTGGGCGAGCGGCAGCTCCTCCTGGAGGTGCGGGAGGTCGGTGGCGAACGCCAGCTTGGCGCCCCACTCGACGCACACCAGGGCGATGAGCTTGGTGAGCGTGTGGGCGAGGGGCAGGAACAGCAGGCACACCTCGTCGTCGCCCAGCATGGACTGCACGGCGTCGAGGTTCTGGGCGACGTTGGTCCGCAGGTTGCGATGCGTCTGCATGCACCCCTTGGGTCGTCCCGTCGTGCCCGACGTGTAGACGATCGTCGCGAGCTGGTCGGCGCCGAGCCCGGCGATGCGCTCGTCGAGGACGACGTCGTCGACGGCGCCTCCCCGTGCCATGAGCTCGTCGAGGCCACCCTCGTCGATGACGAAGGCCTCGCGGCAGGCGGTCGCCGAGGCGTGGACCTCGTCGTAGATCGCCCGCATGGCGGGGGTCTCGACCAGTGCGAGCACCGCGCCGCTGTCGCTCAGGATCCACTGCACCTGGTCGGGCGACGAGGTCTCGTAGACGGGGACCGTCACGCCGCCGACGGCCAGGATGGCGTAGTCGACGACGAGCCACTCGAGGCGGGAGTGCGACATGAGGCCGACCCGGTCCCCGGGCTCGACGCCGCTGGCGATCAGCCCCTTGGCCAGCGCCCGGACCCGGCCGTAGAAGTCCTCGGCCGTGACGTCGACGAACGCGTCACCCTCGCGGTACGCCGCGACCGCTCGGCCGGGCTCGCGCTCGGCCCACCTGATGACGGGGTCGAGCAGGTGGGCGGACGCCGGCAGCGGAGCCATCTCGGGCCCCGTCGCCGACTGCTGCGTCGGCCGTGCGTGGAGGGTGGTCATCGTGGCTTCCTTCCCGTGGTGACGATCTCTCGCCGCTGGTCGGCGAGCTCTCGCTCCTCCTTGTCGGGCCGGGGCGGTGGGTGAGGCTCGTCCCTGCCCGTGGTCTCGATGGGTCGGGGGCGGCGCCACAGGTAGACGATGCCGCCGACGATCAGGCTCGCCACTGCGGCGCCGGCCAGCCCGAGGGGCAGCCAGACCTTGGCCAGCAAGACCTCGTTGCGCAGCCCGCCCGCGGTGTCGGCGACGTCGGCCACCGAGGCGGGCGTCTGCTCGTACTCGTACGCGAACAGCGGGATCGCCGGGCCCTCGGCCAGGTCGTCGAGCGCGGCGCTGGTCGCTGCAGCCTCGGGAACCTCGGGATAGTTGCCCAGGACCTCTTGCAGCGCCGGCAGGCTGGTCAGCTCCGGCCGCGCCCCCACCGACTCGGACGAGTAGACCCTGATCTCGGCCCCGGTCACCGGCTCGACCGCGGCGCCGCCGTCGAACGAGTAGACGTACTCGAGCGGGATCGGCTCGGCGGCGAACTCGGCCAGCGTCGCGGCGTCCTCGGGGGTGAGCACCGGCGTGAGGGCGGCCGTGACCGCGTCGACGTCGATGCCGGCAGCCAGCAGGTGAGGCTCCAGCTGATCGAGAGTCAGCTCGTCAGGCAGCGGCACGACCTCGTTGAGCTCGGCCAGGTAGGCATCGCTCACGGGCACCTCGTCCATGCTGCCGGCGAAGTTCGACAGATCGAGGCCCTCGAGCTCGGTGGTCGGCGTGTCGGCGTCGACCGCCATCTCGTAGGTATCGTCGACCTCGTTCTTGTACACGTCGTAGGTCTCGTCCCGGCTCGTGTCGAAGGGCAGGTTGAGGCGGTAGGCACCGGAGCGGTCGACCTCGTTCGCCGGGTCGAAGGCGAAGGCCCGGTCGTCGGCGACGTTCTCGAGCGACGAGCGGTCCATGACGTAGGCGTGGTCCTGGGTCATCTCGATGTCGCCTGCCGTCATCGCGAGGGTCTCCCGGACGAGGGCGCGCGACGCCCCGGTCTCCTCTCCGATCACCTCGATCTGGCGGTCGATCGTGAGGGGCATCTCCATCGGCTGGGCGAGGGGTGCGGCGGTGGCGGGGTCGACCAGCAGCGTGAACGTGCCCTCGTACTGCGGGCTCGCCTCGAGGTCGGTGGGGTACTTCACCAAGGCCGGCACGCCGACGACCATCCAGATCAGGGCGGCGACGGCGAATCCGCCGGCCACCCAGAGCGCGATCCTCGGGTAGCGGTGACGAGCCTTGCGATCGTGGGTGCTTCGGTGCATCGTCTCGACCTCCTCACCTCCGGGTTACGCCCCTCTCCCCGTGGCCGCTACCCCCGGGGAGCACGGTCACGCCGGGACCTTGGTCACAATCGGTGGTGGAGCCGACGCAGGTACCGGTCGTCGCCACGATGCGTGCCGACCGCACCCGCAGAAGCGCAGGCGTCGCCCGTTCAGGTCGGCCGGACCGACCGCCCGCCGGTCACGGCCCCACGTCGGCCTCGTGCTCGAGGGGCCGGACCTCGACGCCCCAGTAGCGCGCCGCCGGGTTGCGGGCCGCGATCTCGAGGGCTCGCTCCAGGCTGTCGCAGTCCACGATCGTGAAGCTGCCCAGGTACTCCTTCGCTTCGGCGAACGGACCGTGGTCACGACCGGCGTTCCGGCCGTGGCCCGGACCATCTTGGCGTTCACCTGGTCGGCCACGCCGTAAGCGCCGACCAGTTCGCCCGACTCGAAGAGCTCCTGGTTGAGGGCGTCGGTCTCGCGCACGATCTCGGCGAAGGTCTCCGCACCCACCGAGCTGAACGTCTCCTCGTTGCCGTAGATCAGCAGCATGTACTTCACGGGGCGCTCCTCTCCTCACGACTTGCGCTGGCCCGACCAGATCGCCGCTGGCGCCGCGATCGTCCGGCACCAGCATCGACCGGCCGCTGACGATGTGGCGAACGCGTTGACCCCGGCGGTGCGACGACGCCGGCCACGTCCCCGACCCCGAGGCGAGAACCCACACGACGCGGGACGCCGGCGGCGGCCACACTGCCCGGGTGATCCCCACCGACCGCCTCGTCGCCGCCGTGACCGAACGGCTCGCCCTCGCCGGTTGCGTGGCGGCCGACGAGGAGGCGGTCGACCTCGTCGCCGCGGCGCCCGACGCCCGGACCCTCGACGCGTGGGTCCTCCGGCGTGAGCACGGCGAGCCTCCGGCGTGGATCACGGGCGCGCACCGCTTCGGCGGCCGGACGGTGCGAGTCGAGCCCGGGGTCTACGTGCCCCGCTGGCAGAGCGAGGAGCTGGCGCAGCGCGCCGCGCAGGTGCTCCCCCGCCACGGCCGGGCGATCGACCTGTGCACCGGTGCCGGCGCCGTCGCCGCGTACCTCGCGGCCGCGGTCCCGACCGCCGCGGTCACGGGTGTCGACCTCGACGTGCGCGCCGCGGCGTGCGCTCGCCGCAACGGCGTCGCAACGGTCGTGGCCGATGTGGCCGCGACGCTGCCGTTGCGCTGCCGGGCGGACGTCGTCACCGCCGTGGCCCCCTACGTCCCCTCGGGCGAGATCGGGCTGCTCCCGGCCGATGTGCAGCGCTTCGAGCCGCGCG
>JAFGPU010000085.1 GCA_016936035.1 Acidimicrobiales bacterium | reverse complement strand
CCGGGCTCGGCGGTGACCAGTGACCGCCAGTCGAGGTAGACGGCGTTGGGATGTCGGCCGGCCGCAGCCGCGAGCTGGTCGTTGACCTCGCCCTCCCACCGGCGCGGCACCAGCACGTTCACCAGCAGCACGGTGCGGTCCGGTCCGATCGCCGCGAACACCTCGTCGATCTGTTCGGCGGTGAACGGCCCGTTGTTCCCCAGGTGCAGCAGCACGACCTGGCCGAGCTGCCCCCGGGCGGCGAGGTCGGCCACCAGGGCCGCGGCGTCAGCCATCTGGCGCCCGATCGCGGCGTCGGCGCTGAAGGCCGGTCCCAGGCGGGCGGCGAGCGCGGGTGCGGCGCCCACCAGCACCGAGTCGCCGATCGCCGTGGTGGGCACGTAGGCCGGCGGACCGGCGGGCGCCGTCGTGGCCGGGGCGGCCGTCGTGGTCGGGGCGGCCGGCGGCCCGGTGGTGGCCACGGGCGGCGCTGTCGTGGCCGGGGCGGCCGGCGGCGCGGTCACGGCCGGCGGCACCGTCGTGTCGCTGGTGATGACGACGGCCTCGGGCTGGGGTGGCGCCGGCGGCGAGGCGGTGACCACGTCGCGGGTCACGCCGATGGTGAGGCCGCAGGCGACAACGCCGGCGGCCAGCATCGCGGTCGCCGCCACGGGTCGGCCCTCCCCCAGCAGGGCGAGGCGCCGGCGCGCGTCGCTGACCGCGTCGCCGAGCCCGCGGCGGCGGATCGGCTGTTCGATCAGGCGGTACGACAGTGCGGCCAGGCCCACGGCCAGCGCCACCTGGGCGGCGACCGACACGGGACCGTCGGGCTGCTCGCCGGGCGCAGCCGACAGGAACACGATGACCGGCCAGTGGACGAGGTAGATGCCGTAGGACCGTTGCCCCACCCAGCGCAACGGGCGCGCCGAGAGCAGCCGCACCGTGCGGGTGGGGGCGGGGTAGACCGCCACCGCGACCAGCGCCAGCGTGGCCAGCTGGGCGGCGGTGAAGCCACCCCGGAACGCCACCGCTTGGCCCTCGTCCAGCCCGAACGCGTACCAGGCGAGCACCGCGGCGGCCACGAGGGCGATCGCGTCGAGCACGGCGGCGAAGCGCCGGCTCGACTGCGGGCGCAGCCGGTTGGGCGTCCAGAACAGCGCGAGGGCCACCCCGGCGAGCAGCCCCGCCGCCCGCGTGTCGGTGCCGAAGTAGACCCGGGACGGGTCGGTCCCCGCCTCGAAGAGCGCGAAGCGCAGCACCGTCGCCGCCAGCGCGCCGGCGAGCGCGAGGGCCACCGCCACCCGGCGCGAGACCCGCGTGAGCACGAACGCGCAGACCAACGGGAACACCAGGTAGAACTGCTCCTCGATCGACAACGACCAGAGGTGCTCGAGCGCCGACGGCCCGCCCGCCGTCTCGAAGTACGAGCGCTGGTCGATGAGGAGCCGCCAGTTGAGGTGGTAGGCCAGCGCGGCGGCACCGTGGGTGCGTAGCTCGGCCAGCCGGTCGGCGCCGGCCACGCTGGCCACCGCCAGGGTGCCGACGGTGACCGTCACCACCGCGGGCAGCAGGCGGCGGGCCCGGCGCAGCCAGAAGTCCCGCAGCCCGATGCCGCCGGTGCGGTGGTGCTCGTTCACGAGCAGGGCGCACACCAGCCACCCGGACAGCACGAAGAAGACCTCGACGCCGATGTAGCCGCCGGCGACGCCCGAGTAGCCCAGGTGGTACGCGACGACCAGCCCGACCGCGAGGGCCCGCAGGCCGTCGAGCGCCGGCTGGTAGCCGACGGGACGTGACTGCCACGCCGGCTTCCGCCGGGTGCCGGCTGGTCGCTGCTCCTCGCCGGCCCGGGGACGAGCAGCCGGGGCGGCCGCGCCGTCGTGGCGGGGCAGGGTGGCGCGCACTAGGGACCCACCCCTAGCAGTCCAGCGTGGCGAGGTCGACCGTGGTGGTGCTCCGCCCGGTCGAGCCCGTGCCCTCCGGCTCGGTGGTCGAGGTCGTCGTGGCCCCGTCGGGCAGCGTCGTCGCGGTGGTGGTCGACGTCGAGGGCGCAGCGTCGGCGCGGACCCCGTCCCAGTCGGCGCCCGTGACGAGCTCGATGCCGGTGCTGCCCTCGACCGCCTCCAGCCGAGCACCACCGGCGAGCCAGCGGGCGACCAGGTCGGCGGCGGCTTCCTGCCCCGGTGGGTAGCGCACGACGGTGCCCTCGTCGCCGCCGCCCAGCTCGTCGCCCGCCACGTTGGCGATGAAGCCGACGCTGCGCAGGGCCTCGGTGGCCTCGGCGCCCTGCCGGGTGACGCCGGTGCCGTTGCGCACCGTGAGCCGAACGCCCGCAGGCTCGAGGTCGTCGCTGGAGCTGCCCCGGAAGATCGCCAGGGTGGCTTCGGTCTCCGGGCCCTCGACCAGACGGAGGATCTGGGCCTCGCCGACCGTGTCGGGGGTGCCCTCGACCGAGTAGGTGGTGAGGCTCTCGGGGTCGAACGACCGGAAGCGCGTCCCCAGGTCGAAGATGTCGTCGGCGGTCAGCTCGCCGTCCACCCGGATGCCCTCGAGGCCGACGTCGATCAGCTGGTCGAGGGTGCCGGGGTTGCGGGCCCCGCGGTCGATCGCCCGGCTGAGCGCACGGCGGATGAAGTCCTGCTGGCGGGCGATGCGCCCGATGTCGGAGCGCAGGTCCTTCACCCATTCGCCGTCGATGAGCTCCTCGTAGTGGCGCGACCGGACGTAGGCCAGCGCCTCGGTGGGGTCGAGCGTGTGGCAGCCGGCCTCGCGGATGTCGAGCCCGGAGTTGCTGTCGCGCGCCGGGTGCGGGATGGGGACGGGCACGCCGTCGATGGCCTCGACCAGACCCCGGAACGAGGCGAAGTCGACCTGCACGTAGTGGTGGATGGGGATGGCGAAGTTCTCGGCGATGGTGCGGATGAGCAGCGGCGCGCCGCCGAGCTCGATGGCCAGGTTGATGCGTCCCGACCCCCGATCGTCGGCCAGGGGCACGTACAGGTCGCGCGGCAACGACAGCAGCGCCGCCCGGCGGGTCGCGGGGTCGGTGCGCAGGATCATGATCGTGTCGGAGCGCAAGGTGGGGTCGCGCCCGATGCGCACCGAATCGTCGGCGGGCAGGTTGGCGGCGT
>JAFGPU010000486.1 GCA_016936035.1 Acidimicrobiales bacterium | reverse complement strand
GGTGGGTCATACTGGGCGACGCATGGAGCGACTGGCCGACCGCTACGAGTTGGGGGATGCGCTCGGCCAGGGCCGATCGACCGTGTTCCGCGCCGTCGACACCCGGCTGCGGCGCGATGTGGCCATCAAGCGGGTCCAGCTGCTCGCCGGCCACGAGGACGCCGAACAGGTGCGGACGCGCGCGCTGCGCGAGGCCCAGGCCTCCGCCCGCCTCAACAACCCGTCGGTCGTCGCCGTCTACGACGTGGTGGAAGAGGCGGGCGCCATCTGGCTGGTGATGGAGATGGTCGACGGGCCGAGCCTGTCCGAGGTGGTGTCCGACGCCGGCCCGTTGCCCCACGAGCGGGCGGCGACCATCGGGCTCGGCGTGCTGACCGCCCTGCAGGCCGCCCACCGGGTGGGGGTGGTGCATCGCGACGTCAAGCCCGCGAACGTCCTCGTGCTCGAGGGCGACAGGGTCAAGCTGACCGACTTCGGGGTCGCGACCATCCGTGACGAGTCGCGGGTCACGGCCACCGGGCTCATCGTCGGGTCGCCGTCGTACATGTCACCGGAGCAGGCCACCGCGGGCGAGATCACGCCGGCGACCGACCTGTGGGCGCTGGGCGCGCTCCTCTACTTCGCCGTCGAGGGCGAGCCCCCGTTCCAGGCCGGCAACGCGCTCGCCACCGCCTCGGCGGTCGTGCACGGCGAGCCGCGCGTCGCGCAGCACCCCGGTCCGCTCAGCCCGATCGTGGCCCGGCTGCTCACCAAGGCGCCCACCGACCGGCCCGCCGCCGGCGAGGTGCGTGCCGCACTGGCGCGGGTGGCCCGCGCCTCGCGCGCCGGGTCTGCGTCCCGCCCATCCGTCCCGGCGCCGTCCGTGGCGGACCCATCGGCGGCCGGGGCCGCCGCCACCCGATCCACCCCGCCGGGCACCTCCGCCGAGCCCGGGCCGGCGGCCCGGCCGCGGGCGACATCGCCCGACGCCACCGAGGTCCACGCGTTCGCGCCCGTCCCGCCGGCCCCGGCCGACCCCCGCCGCCCCCGTCGGCTGCCGGTGCCGGTGGCCGTCGGCATCGCGCTGCTCGTGGTGGTGGCGCTGGCGGTGGCCGTCCCGGGGCTGACCCGCGACCGCGACGGTGCCGAGGGCGGGACGACCCCCACCACGCAGGTGCCCGCCGACGACCCGGCAACGCCGTCCGGCCAGGCCTCGACGACGCCAACGACGCAGCCGACCACGACCACCGCCGACGGGCCGGTGGTGCCGGCGGGCTGGTCGACCTACGACGACCCGCAGGGGGCCTACTCGATCGCCTACCCCGAGGGTTGGGTGGTGCGGCCCACCGGCGCGTCCTCCCGCACCGACTTCGTCGATCCGGCGAGCGGCGCGTTCCTGCGGGTCGAGTGGACCAGCACGCCCAAGGACGACGTCGTCCAGGACTGGCGTACCCAGGCCGACCGCTTCGCCTCGCGCAACCCGAGCTACGACGAGATCCGCATCGAGGCGGTGACCTACCGCGACTACGACGCCGCGCTGTGGGAGTTCCGCCACGACGACGGCGAGACGCTGCACACCGGCAACCTGGGCCTGGTCACCGGGGGCAAGGGCTACGCGCTGATGTTCCGCGCGCCCGAGGCCAGGTGGGACGACAGCGAACCTCTCGTCGAGCAGTTCAAGCAGGCGTTCTCGCCGTCCTGAGCCGGGTCAGCCGCGCGGCACCCAGCGCTGAGCGAACTCGTCGTCGGTGACGCCGGGTCCGGGCAGCGGTCCGGTGGGTGCCGTCCGCATCCCGTCGAGCACCAGCCCGAGGCTGCGCTGGCGCAGCAGCGCGGTGCGCTCCGGTGTGGCGCCGAAGGCGACGGCAGCGATCTGCTCGAAGACGAGCCCGAGGTCGGACACGGTGAGGTCGTCGCGGATGACGCCCGCGGCGCGCGTGCGGTCGAACAGGGCCACGTTGAGCTCGCCCGCCCGCTCGGCCAGCGCGAACAGCGTGTCGTCCGGGGTGAACGTGCCGGCCAGGTTGAGGGTCAGCGAGTGGGTGTCGGCCTCGACCACCCGGCGCATGAACGTGGCGAAGGCCTCCCAGGCGTCGCCGTCGTCGGCGAGGCAGTCCTCGGCGAGGCCGATGTAGACCTCGAGGCCGACCGTGCAGATGCGCCGGACGAGGTCCTCCTTGCTCGGGTAGCGGCGGTACAGCGCGCTCATGCCGACGCCGGCCGCGTGGGCGACGGCGGACACCGGGGCTCCGGGGTCGGCGACGAACACGGCGCGGGCCGCGTCGAGGATCAGGTCGTCGTTGCGCGCTGCCTGGGCCTTGCGGCCGCTCATCGGGGCTGTCACGGACGAGATCCTACAACGCGCTTGAACGGAATGCTCCGCTCCGTTACTGTCTGGAACAGAGCGATCCATTCCGCAGTGGCCGAGGGCCACGAGACACAGGGAGAACCCTCCATGAGCACACCGATCGTCGAGGCCCGAGGCCTCACCAAGAGCTTCGGCAAGGTCCAGGCCCTGGCCGGTCTCGACCTCGTGGCCGATCCCGGCCAGGTCGTGGCCGTGCTCGGTCCCAACGGCGCCGGCAAGACCACCTTCGTCCGCTCGGTCGCCACGCTGGTCAGCCCGGACAGCGGCGAGCTGCGGGTGGCGGGTGTCGACGCCGCCCGCCACCCCGCCCAGGTCCGCCGGGTCATCGGCCTGGCCGGCCAGTACGCGGCGGTCGAGCCCGCCATGACCGGTCGTGAGAACGTCACGATGGTCGCCCGGCTCTACGGCCAGGGGCGGCGGCAGGCCCGGGCCAACGCCGCCGTCGTGCTCGACCAGCTCGGGCTCGCCGAGGCGGCCGACCGACCGGTCGGCACCTACTCCGGCGGCATGCGCCGCCGGCTCGACCTGGGCGCCAGCCTCGTCGGCGCGCCCCGCCTGCTCCTGCTCGACGAGCCCACGACAGGGCTCGACCCCCGCAGCCGCAACGAGCTGTGGGAGGCCATCAGGGGCATGGTCGCCGCCGGCACCGACGTGCTGCTCACCACCCAGTACCTCGACGAGGCCGACCAGCTCGCCCAGCGCATCGTCATCGTCGACAAGGGCCGCGTCATCGCCGACGGCACTCCCGACGAGCTCAAGCGCCGGGCCGGTCGGGACGTCGTCGAGATCCGTGCCCACCGCTCCGGCGACGTGGCCGTCGTGGCCGAGGCGCTCGGTCGCCTCGGGGTCGAGGCGCCGCGGACCGAGGCCGGCACCAACCGGGTCACGATCCCCGTCGACCGCGGCCGGGCCGTGATGGCCGATGCCGTCCGGGCGCTCGACGCACTCGGCCTCGACGTCGACGACATCGGGCTGCGCCGGCCCACGCTCGACGAGGTCTTCCTGACCCTCACCGGCTCGTCCATCGACGACGGCGGAGACGTCACCAGCGGCACGGCCGCCGTCACCGCCGCCGGCACCGACGCCGGCACCACCCACCCGTCCACCGACATCGCCGCCTGAGGAGCACACCGATGACCGCAGTCACCTTCGACGCCGGGCGCATCACGCCCGCCACCCGCCCCGCCGGGGCCGTCACCGCCGCGGCCACCGTCGCCGCCCGGTCCGTCCGCAAGTTCGTCCGCACGCCCCAGCTGCTCGTCGTCAGCACGGTCACCGGGGCCATGTTCCTGCTGATCTTCCGCTACGTGTTCGGCGGTGCGATCGACACCGGGCCGATCCCGTACGTCGACTTCATGGTGCCGGGCTACATCGTCACCAGCGTGCTCTTCACCGGGGCCAACGCATCCTCCAGCGTGGCCCAGGACCTCGAGGAGGGCTTCACCGACCGCCTGCGCTCGCTGCCCGTGTCTCGCACGGCCGTGCTGGCCGGTCGGGTGGTGGCCGAGACCGGGCTGCTGGCCCTCGGTCTGACGGCGACGGCCGTCATCGGCGTCGCCGTCGGGTTTCGGCCGCACGGCACGGGCGCCGAGTCGCTGGCGGCTCTGGGCCTGATCCTGGTGTTCGGCTTCGCCTTCACCTGGGTGTTCGTGCTGATGGGTTTGGTCGCCGGCAACGTCCAGGCGGCTCAGGGCATGTCCCTGCTGATCTTCCCGCTGTCGTTCGTGTCGAGCGCCATGGTGCCGGTCGGCACGATGCCCGGCTGGATGCAGCCCGTGGCCGAGAACCAGCCCATCACGGTCATGGTCGACGCGGTGCGGTCGCTGGCCCTGGGCGACCCGGCGCTGGCCGGCCTCGGCGGGTCGACCGGCCACTACGTCGGCCTGTCGCTGCTGTGGGCGGTGGGCCTGGTGGCGGTGTTCGCGCCGCTGGCCGTGCGGCGGTACCGCACCTCCTGATCCACCACCCGTGGAGCGGATCCGGCCGGGTCTCGCCCGGCCGGATCAGCCGCGTGCGGTCACGGGCACGTGCGTCCACCCCCTGACCGTGCTCGTGTGGAGGCGGGCGGCGTTGTCGTGGTCGACGGTCCACTCGGGGCGGCGGGCGAGCGTCTCCTCCAGGGCGATGCGACCCTCGAGCCGGGCGAGGGCGGCGCCCAGGCAGAAGTGGACGCCGTAGCCGAACGAGACGTGGTGGTCGAAGCTGCGGCGCACGTCGAAGCGATGGGCGTCGGGGTACTTGCGCTCGTCCCGCCCGGCGGACCCGGTGAGCAGCAGCACCTTGGACCGGGCGGGGATGGTCTGCCGGTGCAGCTCGATGTCACGGGTCAGCCACCGGCCCTGCACGGGCGACGGCGCCTCGTACCGCAGCAGCTCCTCGATCGCGTTGGGGATGGCGTCGGGGTGCGCCGCCAGGTCGGCGCGCTGGTCGGGATGCTGGTCGAGAAGCACGGCGGCCCACCCCAGCAGGCGGGCCACCGTCTCGGTGCCGGCGCTGATGATCAGGTCGGCGAAGTCGGTGGCCTCGGCGACGGTCAGCTGCCGGTCGGTGCCGTCGTGGTCGGTGAGCTCGGCCTGCACCAGGTCGCTGAGCATGTCGTCGCGCGGCGCGGCGCGCCGCTCGCGCACCAGCTCCTCGAGGTACTGGTGCAGCTCGATGCGGGCGCCGAGCGACACGTCGTTGACCATGCCCTGCTCGGGGTCGAGGTGGAAGGTCAGGTCGATCTTCTCGTGCACCCACCGGCGGTCGCCCTCGGGCACACCGAGGACCGTGGCGATCACCAGTGCGGGCAGCGGTGCGCCGAAGTCGGCCACGAAGTCGAAGGTCTCGCCGTCGGCCCAGCGGTCGAGGAACCCGGCGCACAGCCGGCGGATGTCGTCCTCGAGCCCACCGACCCGCCGGGGGGTGAACGCCCGCGACACCAGGGCCCGCAACCGGGTGTGGTCGGGCGGGTCGAGGAAGATCATCATGCCGGTGTCCATGGGCTCGTCGCCCATCAGCTCGAGCACGGTGCCGTGGCGCGAGCTGAACGTGGCGGGGTCGCGGTGGGCGGCCTCGACGTCCGCGAACCGGCTGAGGGCGTAGAAGTCGTGGCGGTCGTTGCGGTACACGGGCTGCTCGTCGCGCAGCCGGCGCCAGACCTCGTAGGGCGAGCTGTCGATCTCGATGTCGAACGGGTCCCAGTAGACCTCGGACATCACCCCTCCTCGTCGCGCGCTCGGGCCCTGGTCGTCATGGATGGCCTGAGCGAGGTGCCAGCATACTGAACGGGTATTCACAGAGCGGATGGTGGCGACCGCCCGTCGAGGGGCTCGATCGCATGCCTGCCGGGCTGGCAAGCTGCGCCATGGTCACCTGGACGGTCCACTACGACATGCGGGCACCGGGGTTCGGGACGCCGGCACCCGCGCTCTACGCCGCCGCCCTCGAGCAGGCGGCATGGCTCGACGCCCGGGGCGTCACCGCGCTGGTCGTGTCCGAGCACCACGGCGCCGACGACGGCTACCTGCCCGCGCCCCTGGTGATGGCCGGCGCCATGGCGGCTCGCACCAGCCGGGCCATGATCAGCGTCAACGCGCTGGCGCTGCCGCTGCACAACCCGATCGCCGCGGCCGAGCAGTGCCAGGTGGTCGACCAGATCTCCGGAGGCCGGCTCGCGCTGACGCTGGTGCCCGGCTACGTCGAGTCGGAGTTCGCGCTCTACGACGTGCCGTTCGCCGGGCGGGGCACCGCCTTCGACGACAAGCTCGCCGTCTTCCTGCAGGCGCTGACCGGCGAGCCCTTCGAGCACGCCGGCCGCACGGTGCAGGTCACGCCGGGACCGGTGCAGCGGCCGCGGCCCATGGTCTTCATCGGTGGCGCCAGCCGGGCGGCGGCGCGGCGAGCGGCCCGGTTCGGCGACGGGTTCGCGCTCGGTGGGCCCGAGCGGGGGCTCGGCGACGCGTACCGCGAGGCGTGCGCGGCGCTGGGCCGCACGCCGGGGCCTGTGCTGGTGCCGCCGCAGCCGATGGCCGTCCACGTGGCCGACGATCCCGAGGCGGCGTGGGCCCGCATCGCACCGCACGCCCTGCACGAGCTGAACCGCTACAGCGCCTGGGCGGCCGGGTTCGAGGGGCACCTCTACGAGCGCGTCACCGATGCCGACCAGGCCCGCAAGGACGGCTTCTACGCGGTGCTCACGCCCGACGAGTGCGTCGACGTGGCCCGCCGGCTCGAGGCCGACAACAGCACGGTGCTGTTCAAGCCGCTCATCGGTGGCCTCGACCCCGAGGTGAGCTGGGCCAGCTTCGAGCTCTTCGTGTCCAAGGTGCTGCCGGCGCTCGACCGGTAGCCGTCCCGGCGGGTCGCGCCGGGCCACCGACGGCGCCGGGGTCAGCCCCGCTCGCGCAGCACGTACTTGAGCACCTTGCCGCTGGCGTTGAGCGGCAGGGAGTCGACCACCTCGACCGACCGGGGCACCTTGTAGTTGGCCATCTGCTCGCGCGCCCACGAGATGAGCTCGGCCTCGTCGACGGTCGCACCCGCCCGCGGCACGACGAAGGCCTTGGCCACCTCGCCCATGCGCTCGTCGGGGACGCCGATGACGGCCACCTGGCCGACGGTGGGGTGCGCCATCAGCATGTCCTCGATCTCGGCGGGGTAGGCGTTGAAGCCGCCGACGATGAACATGTCCTTGGTGCGGTCGGTGATGGTGAGGTAGCCGGCGTCGTCGAACACGCCGACGTCGCCCGTGTGCAGCCAGCCGTCGTCGTCGATGGTGGCGGCGGTGGCGCCCGGGTCGCCGAAGTAGCCCGCCATCACGTTGTAGCCCCGCACGACCACCTCGCCGGGCTGGCCGGTGGGCACGTCCTTGCCGTCGTCGTCGACCACCTTGACCTCGACGCCGGGGATGGGCCGCCCGTCGGTGTTGGCGATCGTCTCCGGGTCGTCGTCGTGGCGGCACATGGTGGCGATGCCGGTCGCCTCGGTGAGCCCGTAGCCGGTCACGATCGTGCGGAACGTCAGCTCCGAGCGCATGCGGCGCACCATCTCGACGGGCACCGGTGCGGCGCCGGTGACGGCCAGGCGCAGCGTCGACAGGTCGTACTCGCCGAGGTCGGGGTGGTCGAGGATGGTCTGATAGATGGCGGGGGCGCCCGGCAGCATCGTGATGCGCTCCTCGTCGACGCGGCGCATCACGCTCGGCACGTCGAAGACGGGGTGGGGCACGATCGTCGCCCCCTTCACGAGGCATGCGAGGATGCCGGCGTTCAGCCCGAAGGCGTGGAAGAACGGGTTGATGATGAGGTAGCGGTCGCCCTCCTGCAGGCCCACCACGGTCGCCCACGCGTCGTAGGCCCGCACCGAGGCGCCGTGGCGCAGCATCGCCCCCTTGGGGGCGCCGGTGGTGCCGGACGTGAAGATGACGGTGCTGACGTCGTCGGGGTCGATGGCCGCGGCGCGCGCGGCCGTGACGTCGGGACCGACCTCCTCGCCGCGGGCGAGCAGGTCGTCCCAGCCGATCGCACCGTCGGGCACCGGCCCGGCCAGCACGACGACCTGCTCGACGCAGTCGGGGATGCCCGTCGCCTCGAGCATGGCCACGTAGTCGGTGTCGAGGAAGTCGCTGACGGTCACCAGCACGCGGGCCCCGGCCGTCCGGATGACGTGTGCGCCCTCGTTGCCCTTGAAGCGGGTGTTGACCGTCACGACCACGGCGCCGGCGCGGAACGCCCCGAGCGCGGCGATGGCCCAGGCGCCCATGTTGGGCGCCCACACGGCGACGCGGTCGCCCGGCTGGAGCCCGGTGGCCACGAAGGCCCGGGCGGCCCGGTCCACCTCGGCCGCGAGCTCGGCGAAGGTCATGCGGCGGTCGCCGTCGACCAGGCCCTCGCGCTCGCCGAACAGCGTCGCCGCCCGGTCGACGATCTGCGGGATGGTGTACCCGTCCAGGGCGGGCCCGTCCGTGACGTCGTCGGCCATGTCGATCTCCCCTCGTCACTGCCGTCGTGGCATCTGACAGCGTGTCAGATGCTAGTTCTCCGATGCGCCCGGCCGTCGCGGCGGGGCGCGGCCCTCGAATCGCCGTTCGACTCAGCGAGCTATGATTCACGGACCGAAGCCGGGGCCCAGGGGGACTTCGACGTGACCGCCGAGACCGATCCCGAAGCGTGGCACGAGCGGCGCCTGCCCATGGTCGGCGTGCTGGTCCCGGCATCCGGCGCGCGGGTCCTGCCCGGCGACGAGCAGCGCAGCACCACCGTCGC
>JAFGPU010000084.1 GCA_016936035.1 Acidimicrobiales bacterium | reverse complement strand
GGCCGGACGGGTCGGGCGGGCCGGACGAAGCCGGTGCCCGGGCGCCGGACGATGGGTCGGGCCGCTGGGGCTGGTCAGGCACCACGCGATCGGACGGTACCAGCGGCCCGGCCACCCCCTCCCGGCCGCCCCGGCCCTTTCGGCGCCGCCTCGGCCGTCCTACGCTCGCAGTGGAGCAGCACCACCATCCACCCATCCGAGGAGGTGGCCATGGAGGCACACGTCGGTGACCACGTGGTCGTCGAGGGCGCCAGGGTCGGCATGGCGCCGCGGCGGGGCGAGGTGACCGAGATCCTGCACGGGACGGAGGGCGACCGGTTCCGGGTGCGCTGGGAGGGCGATGCCCACGAGACCGTGCTCGTCCCGGGGCCGGACATGCGCGTCGAACCGGGCGGCAGGCAGCTCGACCGCACCAGCGTGCGGGTCGACGTGACGCTCAGCGAGGACGCCGACCACTGCGAGGCGGTCGCCCGCACCCGGGTGCGGGACCGCGAGATCTCCGGTTGGGGCCGCGCCCGCCGCAACCCCGCCGACCCCGAACTGCCCATCGTGGGCGAGGAGCTGGCCGTGGCCCGCGCCCTCGCCGACGTCTCCCACCAGCTCATCGGCGCCGCCGCCGACTCGCTCGAATCGGCGCTCGGCCGCCCCGTGGCGTTGCACGTGTAGCGACGGCGCGCTGCCAGGATCACGGTCGCCCGGCTGTGCACAAGCCCTGACCGGCCGCCGACGCACCCCCGTGGTGCCGGCATACGGTGGCCGGGCGACCGCCTCGGCGTGGCTCAGCCCGCCAGCGCCGCCTCGACGAGGGCCACCGCGGCGTCGCCGGTGGCGGCCATGGCTTCGGTGGTGCGGGCGGTGCGGCTGAGCAGGAACGCCCCCTCGAGCAGCGCCACCACCGAGATGGCCACCGATCGGGCCGTGGCGGCGTCGACGCCGGCGGCGACGAGGCGCGCCCGCAGCGACGCGAGCCACGACTCGAACACCCGGTCCGACGCGTGGCGGAGCGGCTCGCTCGTGCTCGCCACCTCGAGCGCCACGGTGGCGATCGGGCAGGCGTCGGCGTAGCCGGAGGTGCGCAGGACCTCGCCCGCTCCGTCGAACACCGCCCTTGTGCCGGCGATGACGTCGGGCTCGGCGTCGAACACGGCCAGCACCAGGTCGTGGTAGTGGCGCCCGGCCCGCTCGATCGATTCGGCCGCCAGCTGCTCCTTGCCGCCGGGGAAGAAGTGGTACACGGAGCCGAAGGGCGCCTCCGCCCGGGCGACGACCTGCTTCATGCCCGTGGCGCAGTAGCCGCGGATGCGGAACAGCTCGGCGGTGGCGTCGAGGATGCGCTCGCGCGTGCCGGTCACGTCGCCGACCGGCTGGGGGCGCGACCGGTGCGCGCCGCCCCGCCCGCCTCCACGGCGGCGGGGTGGTCGCGGATGAAGTCGCGGATCAGGCGAGCCACGAGGGACGGCTGGTCGAGCTGCACGAGGGTGCGACTGGCGGGGACCTCGGCGATGTGCCCGTGCGGCAACAGCTCCGCGAGGCGAGGCCCGTGCTCGCGGGGCATCACCCTGCCGTCGTCGCTCCAGGCCACCAGGGCCGGGATGTCGAGGTGGGCGAGGTCGTCGACCACGGCCTCGAGCACGGAGTCGTCGGTCGTGCGCACGTAGGTGGCCAGGTCTCGCCGGATGTCCCGCCGGGCCCGCAGCGGTTCGATCCACCGGTCGAACATCTCGGGCGGGATCGGTCGGGCGCTCATCCACCCGAACGTCATCGGCAGGCGCCGCAGCGGACGCACGCGCAGCGCCTGGGCCGAGACGAACAGGCCGCCCGGCATCCGTCCCGCCATCGCGGCGAACGCTCCGGGCAGGCCGGGTGGCAAGTTGTCGAACGCCTCGCACGGCGTGAGCACCAGGCGCTCGATCAGGTCGGGGCGCTCGACCGCGGTGACCTGGGGACCGCCCCAGTCGTTGGCCACGAGGGTCACGTCGCGCAGCTCGAGGCGCTCGATGAGCTCGCCCAGCAGCCGTGCCTGACCCGTGAGGGAGAGATCGGCACCGGGCCGCATCGGGGTGCGGTGGGCGCCGAGCGGGAGCGTCGGCACGACGCAGCGGTGGTCGGCCCGCAGGTCGTCGACGACGTGCTGCCAGACGGTGCCGTCCATCATCACGCCGTGGACAGGCACGACCACCGGCCCGGTCCCGCCGGTGTCGAGGTAGTGGATGGTTCCTGCCGACAGCTCGATCGCGGGCATCGGGGTCCCTTCGTCGTGGCTCCGGAGGACGACCACGAGAGCAGTCGCCTCTAGATAGATCACTCTAACGATGCGCACGGGCGCGTCAACGTCGATCGCGCACCGGGCGTGCTCAGGACGCCGGGAGGTCCCGGGCGAAGCAGACCGAGAGCTCGTCGCCCGCGTACTGCCCGTAGGTGGGGATCCGGTGGTAGCCCGCCGACTCGTACAGGGCGATCGCCTCGGGCTGGCGCAGCCCGGTCTCGAGTTGCAGCCGCCGGTAGCCAAGGGCGATCGCCTCGCCTTCGAGGCGGGCGAGCAGCGCTCGGCTGATGCCCCGGCGGCGCGCCGCGGGCACCGTGTACATGCGCTTGATCTCGGCCACGCCCTCTGGACCGTCCATGACGGCCCGGACCGCACCGCACCCGACCGGCACCCCGTCGAGGCGCGCCATCAGGAACGCGCCGTGCGGAGCGACGACCTGCTCGGGCCGGACGGCGTAGGCCCCGACGATCTCCGGGTTGTCGCCCTCGGCGGGACCGTCCGCCGCGTAGCGCCGGTCGAGGTCGACCATCAGCTCCGCGATCAGGGCC
>JAFGPU010000485.1 GCA_016936035.1 Acidimicrobiales bacterium | reverse complement strand
CTCACCGTGGCGCTGCGGGGCGCCCGGCGCAGCCGCTGCTTCTCCATCGCGTCCTCCGCGCACCGGGCGGACGGTCGGGCCGAGCTGGCAGTCAAGGCCACGGGCGGCGGGGGCGTGTCGGATCACCTCGTGTGGTCGGCCCGACCCGGGCAGGCCGTCGACCTGTCGCTGCCCGGCGGCGACTTCGTCCTGCCCGACGATCGGCCTGACCACGTCGTGCTGATCAGCGGTGGCAGTGGCATCACGCCAGTGCTGTCCATGCTCCGCACGCTCGACGACGAGCACTTCGCGGGCACTGTGTCGTTCCTCCACTACGCCCGCACGCCGGCCGATGTGATCGCCGGCCGCGAGATCCGCCGGATCGCCGCGCGCCGGCCGACCTGGCGCATCGTGGTGGCCACCACCGCACCGGGCGCGACCGGCGCCGGGGTGGCCGGCAGGTTCCGGGCCGACCACGCCGCCGCGCTCGCGCCGGGCGCGACCGGGGCGCCCGTCTGGGTGTGCGGCCCCCGTGGGCTCGCCGCCGGCGTCGATGCCGCGTGGCGGGACGCCGGGTCGTCCGCACCCGTGCACGTCGAGCGCTACCAACTCGGCCCGGTGCCGGCGCACGACAGCCACGGTGCCCGCATCTGCTTCCTGCGCAGCGGCATCGAGGTCGTCGACGACGGTCGTCCGCTCCTCGTCCAGGCCGAGGCGGCGGGACTGGTGCCGCGGCACGGCTGTCGTGCCGGGCAGTGCCACACCTGCATCCGCCGCAAGCCCGCTGGCACGGTGCGCGACCTGCGCACAGGCGACCTGGTCGACGAGCCGGACGCGCTCGTGCAGATCTGCGTCACCGTCCCCGCCGGCGACGTCACGATCGACCTGTAGACCGCCGGGGGACAGGCCCATGAGCACGACGACCGACGCCACCACGGCGACCGGGCCGCGGCCGCCGAGTCGCGGCGCCCCGCACCTCGACGAGGCGCAGCTCGACGCGCTGGCCGTCGAGCTCGACGCGATCCGCCGCCGCGAGATGGCCGACAGGGGCGAGGCCGACGCGGCGTACATCCGCCGGGTGGCCACGGTGGCCACCGCGCTCCAGCTCGGCGGGCGGGTCGCGATCGCTCTCGGCCGTCGCCGGCCCCGGTGGTGGGGCGGGGTGCTGGCCGCCACGGCGGGGCGGGTCATCGAGGCCATGGAGATCGGCCACAACGTGCTGCACGGGCAGTACGACTGGATGCGGGACCCCCGCTTCGACTCGTCGACCTACGAGTGGAACATGACGGCGCCGTCCGACCAGTGGCAGCACGCCCACAACGTCGTCCACCACGTGAACGCGAACGTCGCCGGCATCGACCGCGACCTGGGCTACGGGGTCGTGCGCATCACCGACGACGAGCCCTGGCGCCCGGCCCACCTCGCCAACCCGCTGGCCGCGCTGCTGCTGGCCGCGCTGTTCGACCAGGCCATCGGCTTCTACGACCTCGAAGCCGAGCGCCAGGCGCTGGGCCTGGTCGATCCCGACGAGGCGCGCGCCAAGTTCGAGGCGAGCATGGCCAAGCTCAGGCGGCAGGCGGCGCGCGACTTCGTGCTGACCCCCCTGCTCGCCGGCAGGGCGGCGCCGCGGGCGCTGGCCGGCAGCCTGACGACCCAGCTGCTCGGCAACCTCTGGGGCTTCGCCGTCATCTTCTGCGGCCACTTCCCCGACGGCACGGTCGTGTTCCGGCCCGAGGACCTCGACGGCGAGACGCGCGGCCGCTGGTACGTCCGCCAGCTCCGGGGGGCCGCCAACATCCGCGGGTCGTTCCCGTTCCACGTGCTGACGGGCAACCTGAGCCACCAGATCGAGCACCACCTGTTCCCCGACGTGCCGGCCCGCCGGTACCGGCACATCGCGCCCGAGGTGCAGGCGGTCTGCCGCCGCTACGGCCTGCCCTACAACAGCCGGCGGTTCGGGCGGCAGTTCGGTTCGGTCGCGGTCCGCATCGTGCGGTTGTCGCTCCCGGGCCGCCCGAGGTCCGGGTTGCGCCGCCGCCGGGGTGGCCACGGCGAGCGCCCACCGCGCGTACGCCCCGGGTGGCCTCCCCGCCGCCGTGTCAGGCGGCCAGGAGCTGCTGGTACTCGGGGTGCTCGTCGATGAACTGGGCGACGAACCAGCACCGGGCCTCGACCGTCCGGCCGGAGGCCCGCACGTCGTCGAGCGCCGCCCGCACGAGCTCGGCGCCCAGGCCGTGCCCGCGACGGTCGCGGGCGATCTCGGTGTGCGGGAACACGACGACGCCGTCGGGCGTCAGCCGGTAGTCGGCGATGCCCGCCAGCTCGCCGTCGACGAACAGCTCGTAGCGGGTGCGGTCGGCGTTGTGCTGGACACGGTGGGCCATAGGTCAGGTCTACCCGCCGCCGGCCCGATCGAACTCGTCCCGCACGCGCTTCGGCGCCCGGACGCGCCAGGCGTCGGTGAGCAGCTCGGTCAGCTCGTCGAGCCCGACCACATCGAGCCGCACCAGCACGGTCGGGTAGCCGTCGTAGTGCGGCGTGGTGAAGAACGTCTCGGCGTCGGCTGCGAGCAGCATCTCCTTCTCCTCGAGGCCGTCGACCCAGACGACGAGCACGTCGCCCTCCTCACGGATGCGGGCGAACAGCTTGTCCTTCACGCGGAACCCCGGCGTGCCGTAGGACGGCTTCTCGGTCGTGGCGGGCAGCGACAGCGCCACCCGGCGGACGTCGTCCTCGGTGACCATGCCGCCATGATCGCAGCGCTGCCGGCAGGACGCGCACCGCCCGATCGCTCGTCGGGCGCGTGTCGGCGTGGGGCGATCGTCGGGAGGGCGCCTGCCGGTGTGGGTACGGTGCGGTGCATGGCTGTGGAGGCGGGGACGGTGAACCGTGTGAGCACGGTGCTCGGGCGCCTGGCGGTGGCGAGTGCGATCGGGCTCGTAGCCACCGGTGCGCCGCTGATCGTGCTGTACCGGCCCGCCGGCGGTGCCTCCTGGCTACTGACGCTCCACGGGCTGTCGTCGTC
This sequence comes from Acidimicrobiales bacterium, assembly GCA_016936035.1. GTDB lineage: Bacteria > Actinomycetota > Acidimicrobiia > Acidimicrobiales > VFJN01 > ZC4RG19. Next base: position 8,326 of record JAFGPU010000485.1, on the reverse strand, counting down.
GCTGTTCGTCGGTGCGACGGCCGCCATGCTCGTCGCGGCCGCCGTCGGCGCCATGGCTCGCCACCGGGCGTGGGTGACCTGGCCACTGGCGCTCGGCGCAACCGCCGTCGCCGTGGCCGGATCGTTCACGGGGCAGCTCATCGCCTGGGACCTTCTCGGCCTCACGGCCGTGACGGTCGGCGGGACGTACCAGGGCGTCATCGATCCGTTGACCGAGGACATCCGGTTCCTCATCGTCGGTGACGCCGAGGTCGCGCCCGGCACGTACATGCTGTGGCTCGGCGTCCACCTGGTCGTGCTGCCCGTGGCCGCGGGGGCCCTCGGGCGGGTGCTGTGGCGCCGCTGGCGGGCGTGGGAGTCCGAGCGGCGGCTCGCCGAGGCGGCGGCCGTGGACACCCCGCTCGCCGTGCCCGCGCACGACGGCGACGACCGCGGCCGCGGGCCCACGAGCAGCGGCAGCGCCTGAACCGGCGCCACCCGACGCCGAGCGTCGCACCACGGACGCCGGCGTCGGGAACCGGCCGGGTGCTGCCGCACGTCAGACCTCCCGACGGCCCCGCCAGGGGGACGTGACGAGGAGGTCGACATGAGACGACGACTGATCGCCGCCACCGCCGCGGCCGCGGCGCTGCCGGTGCTCGTGGTCAGCGCCGCGCCGGCGGGCGCCTGCGGGGGCCTGGTGGGCGAGAACGGCACCATCGAGCTGGTGCGCACCACGACGCTGGCCGCCTACAGCGACGGCATCGAGCGCTACGTGACCGCGTTCGAGTTCACCGGCGAGGGCGAGGAGGTGGGATCGATCATCCCCCTGCCGGACGTGCCCACGGACGTGACGCGTGCCGGCGACTGGACGCTCCAGCGCCTCGCGCTGGAGGTGGCCCCACCGGTCCGGTCGGACGACGGCGCCGACGCGGACGTGGCCGCGTCGGCGGAGGTCGACGTCATCCTCGAGACCGAGGTCGACGCCCTCGACATCACCGTGATCAGCGGTGGCGGTGACGCCGTGGGGGAGTGGGCGCTCGACAACGGCTTCCTGCTCACCCCCGACGCCCCCGAGGTGCTCGACTACTACGCCGAGCGCAGCCCGGTGTTCATGGCCGCCAGGTTCGACGCCCAGCGGGCCGCCGACCTGGGCCAGGGCGCAGGCGACAGCACGCCCATCATGGCGACCATCCCGACCGACGATCCCTGGGTGCCGGTCCGCATCCTCGGGCTGGGGCTCGACGACGACCGGACCGTCGAGGCCGACGTGTTCCTGCTCACGGAGGACCGGCCCGAGCTGCTCGCCGGCGGAACGGGCATGACCCTGGAGCGCAGCGAGCAGGCCGGCGACCTGCTGCTCGACGACCTGCGCTCCGACGTGGGCATGGAGTGGGTGCCCGAGGACATGTGGCTCTCGTACCTGACCGTCGGGGCCCCCGCCGCCGAGCTGGACTACGACCTGGCGGTGTCGAACCGCCCCGGGGTGACGCCGTCGCTGGTCGACGCGGGCGTGAGCGCGCCCGATGCGGTGCCCGTGCTGCCCGCGGGAGAGCCCGCTGCCGTGTGGCCCGTCGTCGCCGCCGTGGGCGCCGGTGCCGGGGTGGTGCTGGTCGGGTCGTACCGGCACCGGTCGATGCGGACCAACCGTGCCGGTGCGGTGCCGGGCGGCGTTCCGCCCGGACAGACCGGGTGGTCGGCGTGAGCGGCGTGGTCAGGTGGGCGGCAGCGGCGGTGGGCGTGGCCCTGGTGGTGGCCGCCGCCGGGTACGCCGTCGCTGCCGCAGCCGGAGACGCCGAGGCGCCCGCGTCGGGGCCCGGCGAGGTGACCGTCCAGCTCGACGTCGAGCACAGCCTGTTCGCCCCCGACGAGCTGCGGGTCGTCGAGGGCACCCGGGTGCGGTTCGTGGTGGTCAACGGCGATCCGATCAACCACGAGCTGATCGTCGGCCCGCCGGACGTCCATGCCCGGCACGCGACCGGCAACGAGGCCGAGCATCCGTCGATCCCCGGCGAGGTGTCGGTGGGCCCGAACGGCGTGGCCGTCACCACCTTCCGGTTCGACGAGACCGGCACGTTCGAGTTCGCCTGCCACCTCCCCGGCCACTACGAGCACGGCATGCACGGCGTGGTCGAGGTCGTGCCCGCCGACGGGCGACCGGGGGCGTAGCGTGGGCGCATGGGCAGCGAGGGGGCACGCATCGGCCAGGAGCGGGGGCGCATCCTGTGGCAGCCACCCGACGACGTCGAGCAGCGCAGCCGCATCGGGCGGTACCTGCAATGGCTCGCGGTCGAGAGCGGCCTGACCTTCGCCGACTACGACGCGCTGTGGCGGTGGTCGGTCACCGACCTCGACGGCTTCTGGCGGTCGATCTGGGACCACTTCCACCTCGACTCGTCGACACCGGTCGCCGCCGCCATCGAGTCCCCGGTCATGCCCGGCGCCCGCTGGTTCCCGGGGGTCGAGCTGAACTACGCCGCCCACGCACTGCGCAGCGAGCCCGACGGCCCGGCGCTCGTCGCCCGCTCGCAGGCCCGTGAGCGAGTCGAGCTGTCGATGGCCGAGCTGCGCGACCAGGTCGCGCGGTGCCGGTCCGGACTGGTGCGACTCGGGGTCGGTCGGGGCGACCGGGTGGCGGCGTACCTGCCCAACATCCCCGAGACAGTCGTCGCCTTCCTCGCCACGGCCAGCCTGGGCGCGGTGTGGTCGTCGTGCGCGCCCGAGTTCGGCACGCGCAGCGTCGTCGACCGGCTTCGCCAGATCGAGCCGGCGGTCCTGTTGGCGGTCGACGGCTACCGCTACGGCGCCAAGGCGGTCGACCGGGCCGCGGAGGTCGCGGCGATCCGCACCGAGCTGCCCTCGCTGCGCGCCACGGTCACCGTGCCCTACCTGGCCGACGACCCGGAAGCGGCCCGCCACGAGGGCTCCACCACGTGGGGGGAGCTGCTCGCCGAGCGTGCCGACCTGGTGTTCGACGACGTCCCGTTCGACCACCCGCTGTACGTCCTGTACTCCTCCGGCACGACCGGACTGCCCAAGCCCATCGTGCACGGGCACGGGGGCATCCTCGTCGAGCACCACAAGGTGCTCGCGCTGCACAACGACCTCGGCCCGGGCGACCGGTTCTTCTGGTTCTCCACGACCGGCTGGATGATGTGGAACTACCTGGTGTCGGGCCTGCTGGTGGGCGCCAGCCCGGTGCTGTTCGACGGCGACCCCGGCCATCCGGACCTGACCGCGCTGTGGCGCCTGGCCGCCGAGGAGGGGGTCACCTTCTTCGGCACCTCCGCACCGTTCCTGCTGGCATGTCGCAAGGCGGGGGTCGAGCCGTCCTCCGTCGCCGACCTCCGCGCCCTGCGGGGCGTCGGCTCGACGGGTGCGCCGCTGCCGGCCGAGGGGTTCGACTGGGTGTACGACGCGGTGGGCGACGACCTGTTGCTGTCGTCGGTGAGCGGCGGCACCGACGTGTGCACGGCGTTCGTGGGGGGCTGCCCGCTGGTGCCGGTCCGTTCGGGCGAGATCTCGTGCCGGTACCTGGGGGCCAAGGTCGAGGCGTACGACGACGACGGACGGTCGGTCGTAGGAGAGCAGGGCGAGCTGGTCATCACCGCGCCCATGCCGTCGATGCCCGTGGGGTTCTGGGGCGACGACGACGGGTCGCGCTACCGGGCGGCGTACTTCGAGGGCCACCCGGGCGTGTGGACGCACGGCGACTGGATCACGATCTTCCCTAACGGCGCCTGCACGATCACGGGCCGGTCGGACGCGACCCTCAACCGTGGCGGCGTGCGCATGGGCACGGCCGAGCTGTACGCCGTGGTCGAGTCGCTGCCCGAGGTGGCCGACAGCCTGGTCGTCCACCTCGAGGACCCGGCGGGCGGTCCGGGCCGCCTGCTCCTGTTCGTGGCGCCGGCCGGCGGGGGGCACCTCGACGACGACCTGCGGACGCGCATCGCCACGGCGCTCCGCACCGAGCTGTCGCCCCGGCACGTTCCGGACGAGATCCACCAGGTGCCGGGTGTGCCCCGCACGCTGTCCGGCAAGAAGCTCGAGGTGCCCGTCAAGCGCATCCTCAGCGGTGCCGATCCCGATGCGGCGGCGAGCCGGGGCAGCCTCGCCAACCCCGAGGTGCTCGACGCCTTCGCCTCGCACCGCGGCGTCTGAGCCGAGCAGCGGGCCGGATCAGGCCTCGGTCAGCACCATCGGGGCGCGGCGCACGCCGGCGATCACCAGCGACATCGACCGTTCGACCGGCCCGGCGGGCTCGATGGCGGCGAAGCGGGCGGCGAGGGCGTCGAGCATCGCCCGCAGCTCGATGCGTGCGAGCGCGGCGCCCAGGCAGAAGTGCGGTCCCGATCCGAACGCCACGTGGTGGTTGGGTGTGCGCCCGATGTCGAACCGGTCGGCGGTCGGGCCGAACTCGGCCTCGTCGCGGTTGGCGGCCAGGTAGTGGAGCACCACGGGCGTGCCCGCCGGCAGGGTGACGTCACGGACGGTGACCTCGCGGGTGGTGGTGCGCATGAAGTAGACGACCGGGGTGGTCCACCGCAGCACCTCGTCCACCGCGGTGTCGAGCGCGGCCGGCGGCGCGCCCGCTCGCCCGGACCGTAGCCGGGCCCACTGGTCCGGGTGCTCGGCGAACGCCACCAGTCCGCCGGACAGGGCGTTGCGGGTGGTCTCGTTGCCGGCCACGAGCAGCTGCACCAGGAACATGGCCAGCTCGGTGTCGTCGAGGGTGTCGCCGTCGACCTCGACGGTGGCGAGCAGCGAGATCACGTCGTCGTGGGGGTCGGCCCGCCGGGCGGCGGCCGTCGCCAGCAGGTAGGTCACCATCTCGCCCATCAGCTCGGCGGTGCGCTCGGGCGGCCAGTCGGTGGCGCCGGGGATCGCGGCCTCGGACCACTCGTAGAAGCGGGGCCAGTCGTCCTCGGGGATGCCGAGCAGGTCGCTGATGACCCGGAGCGGGAACGGCACCGCGAGCTCGGCCACGACGTCGACGGGTTCCCCGGCGGGCAGGGCGGCGACGGCGGCGCGCGCCCTCGCGGTGATGGCGTCCTCGAGCGCCCGCATGACCGACGGCGCGAACGCCGGCTGCACCAGCTTGCGGTACCGGGTGTGGGCCGGCGGGTCGGTGTGCATCATCGTCGGCGGCGAGTCGTAGCTGGCGCCGATCTCCATCAGCAGGATGCCCTTGCCCGAGCAGAACGTGGCCGGGTCGCGGGAGGCGGCCACGACGTCTGCGTGGCGGGACAGCACCCACGCGCCGGTGGCGGCGTGGTGGGCCACCGGTGCCTCGGCCCGCAACCGGGCCAGGTCGGGGAAGGGGTCGCCGGCGAGGAACCCGTCGTCGAGCACCCGGTGCACGAGGTCGTCGTGCTGCGCCGAGGCACCTCTCGTGCCGCCGGCCTGCGGGCCCGGGCCCGAGGTCGTGGTGTCGCTGGCCACGGCTCCCCCCTCCTGACGTCGATGTCACCCCGCCTGTGTGGAACGGCGTGACCCGTGGCACGATATCTGACACGGTTTCAGGCCTGGAGGGCTCATGGAGATCAAGGACACGCTCTACATCGGCGGCGAGTGGGTGGCGCCGGCCGGCACCAACACGATCGAGGTGGTCAGCCCCACCACCGAGGAGGTCATCGCCCGGGTCCCCGAGGCGTCCGAGGGAGACGTCGACCGCGCGGTCGAGGCCGCCAAGGCCGCGCTCGCGGGGCCGTACCCGCAGCTCACCCCGGCCGAGCGTGCCGACTACCTGGCCAAGCTGTCGCAGGCCATCCAGGCCCGGTCGCAGGAGATGGCCGAGGTCATCACCGCCGAGATGGGGTCGCCGTCGAGCTGGTCGCTCATGGGCCAGGTGCTCAGCTCGACCATGGTGCTGGACGGGTGGGCCGACCTGACCCGCACGTTCCCGTTCGAGGAGATCCGCCCGGGTGCTCTCGGCCCGGTCCTCGTGCGCAAGGAGCCGGTGGGCGTGTCCGCGGGCATCATCCCCTGGAACGTGCCGCTGTTCATCGTGGCCCTCAAGCTCGGCGCCGCCCTGGCGGCCGGTTCCCCGATGATCCTCAAGCCGTCGCCCGAGACGCCCCTGGACGGCTACATCCTGGGCGAGATCCTCGACGAGATCGAGCTCCCCAAGGGCATGGTGTCGATCCTGCCCGCGGGGCGCGAGGTGGGCGAGTACATCGTCCGCCACCGGGGGGTCGACAAGGTGGGCTTCACCGGCTCGACCGCCGCCGGACGCAAGGTCGGCGCGATCTGCGGCGAGATGCTCAAGCGGTGCACGCTCGAGCTGGGCGGCAAGTCGGCCGCCATCATCCTCGACGACGCCGACCTGGCCAGCACGGTGCCGCTGCTCATGGGCACGGCGCTGATGAACAACGGCGAGGCCTGCATCGCCCAGACCCGCATCCTGGCTTCGCGGGCCCGGTACGACGAGGTGGTCGACGCCCTCGCAGACGCCGTCAAGGCCACGTCGGTCGGCGACCCCACCGACCCCTCGGTGGCCGTCGGCCCGCTGGTGGCCGAGCGCCAGCGCGACCGGGTGCTGGGCTACATCGAGAAGGGCCGCAGCGAGGGCGCCCAGGTCGCCGTCGGCGGCGGTCGCCCCGCCGGGCTCGACAAGGGCTGGTTCGTCGAACCGACCCTGTTCACCCGCGTCGACAACCAGATGACCATCGCCCAGGAGGAGATCTTCGGCCCGGTCCTCGCGGTGCTGCCCTACGACGACCCGGCCGACGCCGTCCGCATCGCCAACGACAGCGACTACGGCCTGTCGGGCTCGGTGTGGACCAGCGACGTCGAGGCGGGCATCGACGTGGCCCGCCAGGTGCGCACGGGCACCTACGGCATCAACCAGTTCGGCACGCTCGACATGCGCAACCCGTTCGGCGGGTTCAAGTCGTCGGGCGTCGGGCGCGAGCTGGGACCGGAGGGCCTGTCGGCGTACCTCGAGACCAAGTCGATCGTCCTGCCGGGCGACTACACGCCACCGTCCTGACCGCCGTTTTGACCTGGAGGTGGGGCCGGTCGGACCATGGCGCCATGCGTCGCCGGCCCCTCCTCGCCGCCGTCGGGCTGACGGCGGCGGCCCTGGCCCTGTTCACCGTCCCGTCAGCGGCCGCGGCGGTGGCGCGCCCCGCGGCCCTCGCCGGCGTGACCGTGGCCGGTTCCGGCCCCGTGCAGGAGCCCGACGCCCCGGCCGACGACGGCACCGGCGGCAGCGCGGACGAGGTGGGGGAGGAGCCGCTGCAGGGCGACGACATCATCCCCAAGCCCAACTCCGGCCGTCACCCGGCGGAGGCCGGCGACCGCGGCGGCGCCCTGCAGGTGCTCGTGCTGGGGCTGATCGTCGCCGGTGTCGGCGGCATCGCCGCCATGGTGATGCGCGAGTCGCGTCGCAACCGGCGCGATCAGCCCAGCGGGCCGTACTCCTCGCAGGCGCCGTAGCCCTCGAAGAACCCCGTGCGCAGCGCGGCCGTGCGCTCGAACACCGTGCGGCCGTCGTCGCCGAAGCCGGCCCCGTAGGCGAGGAAGCCCATGATGCCCTCGTCGAGATCGCCCGCCGACATCGTCAGCTCGTCGCTGTCGGACCCGCCCTCCGGGGTGCGCGGGAAGGTCCACGCCGCCCACCGGCCGGTCAGGCAGTCGGCCTGCAGCCCGGCCTCGTCGCCGTCGACGACACCGAGCTGCGTCTGGGCTGCGATGGCCCAGAGGCGGGCCACCTCGCTGGCGACGGCGAAGTCGCCGAGGTCGTTCAGGCTCTCGACCAGGCCCTCGCCGTCGAGGACGACGACGTGCTCGTCCTCGCAGTAGAGGGCGGCGTAGTCGAGCTCGTCGCCGCTGAGCGTGTCGCCACCGCACGCGATCGCATCGGTCGCCGGGTCGGCGAGGACGAGGTCGCCCACCGGCGTGAACTCGGTGCCCAGCTCGTCGAACAGCCGGGTGTAGAACGAGTTGAGGTCACGCTCGAGCTTGGTCAGCAGCCCCTCGCCGTCGGGCGACAGGGGCCCGTCCTCGAGCGGCCAGTCGCCGCCCGATGCGAGCACGTCCGGATCCTCGATCTCGGCGGTGCGCCGGTCGACGTCCTCGTCGGCGTACTCGGCGCACTTTCCGGCGCCGTTCTCGAAGCCGTCCTGGAAGGCGCTGACCCGGTCGAACCCGCTGCCGTGGGCGTACACGTCGTCGGGTGAGGTGCCGGGCTCGTCGCGGATGGCGAGCATGCCGGCGACGGTCTTGTCGAGGTCGATGTCGCCGGGCTCGAAGCCGGTGGCCCGGCCGTCGGCCACCCAGGCGGTCCACCCACCGGCGAAGCAGTCGGCCTGCAGCTCGAGGTCGACCGTGCGGTCGAAGG
>JAFGPU010000484.1 GCA_016936035.1 Acidimicrobiales bacterium | reverse complement strand
GCGCCGGCGAGAACGCCACGCTGGGCGCCTATCTCGAGGGCGCCGGCGTCGACCTCTCGGACGACGAGCTCACGATCGGCGACGACACCTGGGCCGAGGGCGACGCCCAGTGCGGCGACGAGGACGCCGAGATCCTCGTGGCGCAGTGGAAGGACGTCCAGAACACCGACGACAAGCCGGCGCTGATCCGGCGCGACTTCAACGACATCCGCTTCCGCGAGGACGGCGAGGGCTACACGGTCGCCGTGGTCCCCGAGGGCACCACCGACATCCCCAAGCCCGAGTCGGCCGCCCAGCTGGCCGAGCTCGGCGCGCTCGACACCGGGCCGGGCGCCACCACCGACGACCCGAACGCCACGACCGAGGATGGCGGGGAGCCGCCGGACGACGGGGCGCCGGACGAGGGGGCGCCGGACGACACGTCCGCCGACGACCCCACCGCCACCACGGCGGCCGACGACACCGCCACCACCCTGCCCGAGGGCTGACATGCGAGCAGTGGTGCTGGTCGGGGGGTTCGGCACGCGGCTGCGGCCGCTCACCTGCGCTCGACCGAAACAGATGTTGCCCATCGTCAACCGGCCGATGATCGAGCACGTGGTCGGTCACCTGACCGACCACGGCATCGACGACGTGGTCCTGTCGCTCGGGTTCCTGCCCGACGTCTTCCGCGAGGCCTACCCGCAGGGGCGGTGCGCCGGCGCGCAACTGCACTACGCCGTCGAGCCCGAACCGCTCGACACCGCCGGGGCCATCCGCTTCGCGGCGCTCGACGCCGGCATCGACGAGCGGTTCCTGGTGCTGAACGGCGACGTCCTCACCGACCTGGACATCACCCGGTTCGTCGAGGTGCACGACCGGGCGGGTGCCGAGGGCACCATCGCCCTGCACAAGGTCGCCGACCCGTCGCGCTACGGCGTCGTCCCCACCGACGGCGACGGGCGGGTGCTCGAGTTCGTCGAGAAGCCGGCGCCGGGCACCGCGCCCACCGACCTCATCAACGCCGGCACCTACGTGCTCGAGCCGTCGGTGCTCGACCGCATCGCCGCGGGCCGCCGGGTGTCGGTCGAGCGCGAGGTGTTCCCCGCCATGGTCGCCGACCGCCGCCTGTACGCGGTCGACGGCGACACCTACTGGATCGACACCGGAACCCCGCAGGAGTACATCCAGGCCCAGCTCGACCTCACCGAGGGGCTGCGCGGCGAACCGGTCGACGGCGTCGCCGACGACGCCCGCATCGACGCCGATGCCCAGGTGCGGCGCTCGGTCGTCGGTCCCGGGGCGGTGGTCGGCGCGGGTGCCCGGGTCGAGGGCGCCGTGCTCCTGTCGGGCGCCGACATCGGCAGGGGCGCAGTCGTCGAGGGGTCGGTCGTCGGTCACGACGCCCGCATCGGTGCCGGCGCCCGGGTGGTCGGGTGCAGCGTCGTCGGCGACGGCGAGGTCGTCGCACCGGACGCGACGCTCGACGGCGTCAGGCAGCCTGCCGACTGCCCATGAAGCTCCTGGTCACGGGCGGCGCCGGCTTCATCGGGTCGGCGCTGGTCGATCGCCTGCTCGCCGAGGGCCACGCGGTCGAGGTGCTCGATGACCTCACCACCGGTTCGCTCGGCAACCTCGCCGATGCCCGTGCCGACCGCACCCGCCGCCTGACCTTTCACCAGATCGACGTGCGCGACCCGCACGTCGTCGACCTGATCGCCCGGCGAGCACCCGAGGTGATCTTCCACCTGGCGGCACACGTCGACGTGCGGGCCTCGGTGACCCGTCCCACCCTCGACGCCGCCGTCAACGTGCTCGGCACCGTCAACGTCCTCGAGGGCGCCCGCCGGGCCGGCACCCGCAAGGTGGTGGCGGCGTCCAGCGGGGGCACGGTCTACGGCGAGGTGGCACCCCGCCACCTGCCCGCCACGGAGTCGCAGGCGCTCGCCCCGCTGTCGCCCTACGGCGTGTCGACCCGGGCGGCGCTCGACTACCTGCGCCTCTACCGCCATCTCCACGCCGTCGAGTTCACCGCCCTCGCCCTCGCCAACGTGTACGGACCGCGGCAGGACCCCGCGCGCGAGGCCGGCGTGGTGTCGGTGTTCGCGTCGCGCCTCCTGGCGGGCGAGCCGTGCACCGTGTACGGCGACGGCGAGCAGACACGCGACTACCTGTACCTCGACGACGCCGTCGACGCCTTCGTGCGGGCCGCCGACCGGGGCGACGGGCTGGTGATCAACGTCGGCACCGGCATCGAGACGACCGTCAACGACCTGTACGCCGCCATGGCGGAGGCCACCGGGGTCGACGCCCCGCCCGTGGCGGCGGCGGCCCGCCCCGGCGACCTGCAGCGCTCGGCTCTCGACCCCACCCGGGCGGCCATCCAGCTCGGCTGGTCGCCGTGGACGCCGCTGGCCGAGGGGACGGCTCGCGTGCTCGACTGGTTCCGCACCCGCCAGGGCTGAGGCGGGCGGCGGTCAGCGGAACAGGTCTTCGGCCGGTGGGCGCACCACCTCGGCGTGCACCTCACCGCGCCCCAGCCACGACGGGTCGACGCCCCGCACGACGGCCGCGCAGATGCCGCTGGACTTGCCCATGACGAGCTCGGCCGCGGCGGCCAGCTCGTCGACGACGCAGACCTCGGTGACCGCCAGCTCGCGGCCGAGCGCGTCGTCGGTGCCCCGCAGGTCGACAACAGCCTTGATGCCGGCGCAGCCGATGGCCACATCGGTCAGGCCGCGCCGCCACGCCCGCCCGAACGTGTCGCTGATGACGATCGCCACATTGACGCCCAGGCGACCCCGGAGGCCGTCCCGCAGGCGCCGGGCCGACCGGTCCGGGTCTTCCGGCAGCAGCGCCGCCCAGCCGTGCTCGACGTTGGACAGGTCGACCCCGGCGTTGGCGCAGACGAAGCCGTGCCGGGTCTCGCTGATGACGAGGTCGCCCCGCCGGCGGAGGACGCGGACCGACTCGCCCTCGACGATCGTCGACTTGCTGTCCGGGTCGTTGGGGTCGATGGGCACGAGCTGGGCTTCGGCCTTCGAGACGACCTTCTGGGTCACGACCAGCACGTCGCCGTCGGCCAGGTCGGGCTCGGCGTGGGCGAGCAGCCGCGACAGGTCGTCGCCCGGGCGCACCTCGCCGACGCCGTCGACAGGCAAGATCTCGAGTCCGCGAGCCACGAGCGACCCCTTTCGCTACAGGCCGAGTGCCACCTCGCACAGCGCGGAGGCGGCGGCCGGGTCACGCATGATCGTGTCGGTCACGACGCAGCGCAAACCCGCTGCTCGGACAGCATCCGCGTGGGCGGCGTCGGCCGTGTCGACCACCAGGGTGCCCGCGAACGGCGCGTAGAGCCGGGCGATGCCGACCACCGAGTCGTCGTGGCCGAGCTCACGGAGCAGACGGTCGGCGGGGCCCTTCAAGGCCCGGCCGCCGACGAGGGGCGAGATGGCCACCACCGAGTCGCGCCGCGCTGCCACGGCCTCGCGCACGCCGGGAACGGCCAGCACGGGCGCGATCGACACGATGGGGTTGGAGGGCGCCACCACCACGACGTCGGCGCCGGAGAGCGCCTCGACGACACCGGGGGCGGGGGTCGCCTGCTCGGCGCCGGCGAACCGCACCGACGCCACCGGCACGGCGTGCCGCCGGGCGACGAAGTAGT